>JAATFG010000019.1 GCA_015655355.1 Lysobacterales bacterium | reverse complement strand
CCGAGGGCGACGCGGAAGCCGGTCATCACTTCGTCGAAGATCAGCAGCGTGCCGTGTTGCGTGCACAACGCGCGCAAGTGCTGCAAATAACCGGGTTTCGGCGGAATGCAGTTGGCGTTGCCGACCACCGGCTCGATGATGACCGCGGCGATTTCGCTGCCGATTTCGTCGAACAACTGGGTTGCGCCGTCGAAATCGTTGTAGCTCAGCGTCGCGGTCAGTTCGCTCAAGCCGGCGGGCACGCCGGGCGAGGTCGGCACGCCGAGGGTCAACATGCCGCTGCCGGCCTTGACCAGGAACGAATCGCCGTGGCCGTGATAGCAGCCCTCGAACTTGACGATGCGGTTGCGCCCGGTCGCGCCGCGCGCGAGGCGGATGGCGGAGAGCGTCGCCTCGGTGCCGGAATTGACCATGCGCACCATTTCGCATGACGGCACCAATTTCGTGATTTCCTCGGCCATCGCCACTTCGGCCGCGCACGGCGCGCCGTAGCTCAAACCGTCTTCGATCGCCGCGGCGACGGCTTCGCGCACGCGCGGATGGTTGTGGCCGGCGATCATCGGCCCCCACGAACCGACGTAGTCGATGTAGCGGTTGCCATCGACGTCGAACAGATACGCGCCGTCCGCCTTCGCCACGAAGAACGGTTCGCCGCCGACCGACTTGAACGCGCGCACCGGCGAATTCACGCCGCCGGGCAACAGCTGTTGGGCGCGGGCGAAGAGATTGTGTGATTGCGCGTGGTTCAAGGACATGGCGGGGTTCCGAATCTGGCGGGAAGAAGGCGGCGCATCGATGGCGTGCGCAAACCGCCATTGTCCGCCTTGGCGTCGACTCACGCCATCGGGCTACCCGCGTGAGACCGACCCACCCCTCGCCGCAGGCGCGACGACGACGCAGCTTAATAAAGTGAGAAACGTGCCCCGATCTTTCGCTTTTGGTTATATCGAACCAAACACTGCTTATTGGCGGGTTCATGCATTGGACACGCACGCTGCGGTGGACGGTCGCGCCGGGGACAAGGCAGGCCCTCGAATCTTCCCTACCACCCACGATTTCGGGAGAGCATTTCACATGAAACGCAACAAGGTTTTGCGCACCAGCGCATTGGCCGCGGCGCTGTACGTGGCCGCGATTGCCGGCGTCCAGGCACAGTCCACCACCGGCAGCATTGCCGGCAGCGTCGGCGAAGGCGCCGGAAAGACCGTGTTGGTCACCAACAACAGCGGCTTCAGCCGCGAAGTACCGGTCGACGCCAGCGGCCATTACGCCATCGGCAACTTGCCGCTGGGCACCTACAAGGTGGCGGTGAAGTCCGGCGGCAGCGAGGTCGAGAGCCGCGACGACATCGCGGTCATCGTCGGCCGCAGCACCGATGTTTCCTTCGGCGGCGGTGGCGCGACCACGCTGGCCGGCGTGTCGATCACCGGTTCGCGCGTGTCGCCGATCGACGTGACCAGCACCGACACACGCACCGTCGTCACTTCCGAACAACTGCAACAGTTGCCATTGGGTCGCAGCGCCGAGGCCATCGCCTTGCTTGCGCCGGGCGTAGTCACCAACAGCGGCGGCTTCAAGGGCTCGGGTGGTCTAGGTGCTCCGTTGGTCAGTTTCGGGGGATCTTCCGCGTCGGAGAACGCGTATTACCTCAACGGCTTCAACACCACCGACCCGACTTCAGCGCTCGGCGGTCTGACCTTGCCCTACGGCGCGATTTCGCAGCAGGAAATCTTTACGGGTGGTTACGGCGCGCAATATGGCCGCAGCAATGGCGGTGTGATCAACCAAGTCGGCAAGAGCGGCAGCAATGATTGGCATTTCGGCGTATCGGTGATCTGGGAACCTAATGGTTTGAAGCAGAGCCAGAACGACCTGTATTGGCGCGATGACAGCATCTACCAGCCGTTGAGCAAGACTTCGGCTACATCGACCACATACAGCGGTTACATCGGTGGTCCAATCATCAAGGACAAACTGTTCTTCTTCCTTGCCGCCGAGCAGGAAAAGGACACCGGCACGCGTGTGGCAACTACACGCGACGCCGCCGAGCCGTGGGTTAATTACGATTACAAGCAGACCCGTGCCTACGCCAAGATCGATTGGCACATCACGGACAACCACTTGATCGAGCTGACCGGCGCCGAGAACAAGGCGGATGTGAATGGCAGCATATATTCCTATGACTACGCTACCGAAACCGTCGGCGGCTACCTGAGGAACGAGGGCGAAAACAAGTACGGTCCGGAATTGTGGTCGGGCAAATACACCGGTTTCTTCGGCGACAACATCACCGTTACCGCTTTGTATGGCGAGGAAAAGATCCCGAACAAGCTCACACCCTACAACTACGATCCAAGCTTGGATTACGTGGTTGCCAACACCACCACCAATCCGCAGAACCCTGCCTACCTGCCCAATGGCCAACCGATCACCAATTCGCAGACGGGGACTCCGCTGTCCTCGCCGGATCGGGAATACAAGAAGAACAACCTGCGCTTGAACCTCAACTGGAAGATCGGCGATCACAGCCTCGACTTCGGCATCGACAACCAGGTCTTGAAGGGCATCGACGTCGGTTCGTATCTGCCCGGTCCGGATGTCGCCAGTTGGCAATACGACTACATCACGGATCCAGTCAATGGCGTCATCACCACCGCGCACAACGACGAAGGCGGCTCCGGCGTGACCGCGCCGGCGGTGGCCGACCCGACCTATGGTTCCAGCGGTTATTACGTCGAGAAGGACGTCAACACGACCCTGTACAACAACAAGGTTGAACAGAAGGGCTATTACGTTTCTGACCACTGGCAAATCAGCGAGAATTTCCTGCTCGATCTCGGCCTGCGCAACGACAAGGCTGTCAGTTACGTGCCAAACACCAGTACCCCTTTCATCGATACCGACAACGAATGGGCACCGCGCATCGGCTTCAGTTGGGACGTGCATGGGGATTCGAGCTTGAAGGTTTACGGCAACTTGGGCCGTTACTACCTCAACCTGCCATCGAGCTCGTTTGCCGGCCTGGTTGCCGGCGGCGCGGCGATTTCGACCCAGACGTTCTATACCTACAAGGGCATCAATCCGGATGGGACCCCGATCATCTCCACACAGTTGGGCGCGCCGGTGTCGGCCAATTCGGTGTTCGGCCATTCCGACGTGAACGTGGTTACCGCTTCGGCGAAGGGATTGAAGGGCGCCAACCAGGACGAACTGATCCTCGGTTTCAGCAAGCAGCTTCAAAGCGGTTGGGTGGCTGGCGTGCGTGGCACCGTGCGACGGCTCAACGACGATATCGACGATGTCAATGTGGACAGTTCCAACTCCGGCCTGGTCAATGCGGCGATTGCCGCCGGGTTGACCCTGCAAAATGGCTCGTACTGGGACACGAACAAGACTTACGGTTCGGCGGCGATCAACCCTGGCGAGACCAACGTGTATCGGGTAGTCGGCTGGGACGGGCAGGTGCATGACCTGACCGTGACTCGCCAGCAACAAGGGTTCCCAGAGCTCAAGCGCAGCTATGCGGCACTGGAATTCACTGCCGAACGCCCCTTCGATGGCACGTGGTACGCGAACCTGAGCTACACATGGGCACACAGTTACGGTACCACCGAAGGTCAGCTGCGCTCCGATCTATGGCGCACCAATACCAGCCTTGGCCCGGGTGCCGGTGACTACGGTGGACAGACTGCGGTTTCGACCACGCAGAGCTGGGACCAAGCGGCGTTGATGGAGAATTTCAACGGCGATCAGAGCAACGACCATCGCCATGCGATCAAGCTGTTCGGCTACTACCAGTTGGCCAAGGAATGGGGGGTGTCCAGCAATCTGGCCCTGATTTCCGGTGCGCCGATCAATTGCGAAGGCTATTACTACGGCAACGTGGATTATTCCAACCCGGCCTACAATCCGCCGAGTCCGTACGATCCGGCCGGCTATGCCAATCCGAATGTCACCGGCGGTACCTATCACTTCTGCTATGACCCGGAAACCGGCACGGTTTCGGCTTCACCACCCGGTTCGCACGGGCATTTGGGCTGGTTGGCACAGGTTGATTTCGGTCTGACCTACAAACCGGACTTCGCCGGCGGCAAGTTGGCCTTCAACCTCAATGTGTTCAACATCACCAACAATCAGACGATCACCGCGCGTTATCCGTTCTCCGAGCTGGGTTACCCGACGGTTGATCCAAATACCGGCGACGTGACGCATTACACCAATCCGCTATACAACCAGCCAGTCGCCTACCAAACACCGCGTTATGCGCGCCTCACGGTGAGTTACGACTATTGATGAATGCATTGAAGCAGTGGGACATGGAAGGGCGTCGAACATTCGACGCCCTTCCGTTTGTGCACACGAAGGAGAACGCGATGAAGAAGAAACTGCTGGCCGCCGCCCTGTTGCTGGCCTGTGCGGGCGCCGCGCAGGCGGACGTCGTGGCGGTATCGCAGAAGGCGAAGGACATCCAGGCGCGTGCGATCAACCTCGACACGCACCTGGACACGCCGGAACTGTTCCATCGCCCCGGCTGGAAGATCACCGACCGCCACAGCGTCGCCGGCGACGGTTCGCAGGTCGATTACCCGCGCATGCTCGAAGGCGGACTGGATGGCGGCTTCTGGGCGATCTACGAAGGCCAGGGCCCGCGTGATGCCGACGGCAATCTCTACGCGCGCGATTTCGGCCTGCGCCGCCTTTCCGAAATCCGCGAGATGGTCGCGGCCAATCCCGACAAGTTCGAGCTGGCGACCACGCCGGACGACGCGGCGCGGATCAAGGCCGCAGGCAAGCGCATCGTCTTCATCAGCATGGAGAACGCCTATCCGCTGGAATACGACCCGAGCCTGCTGAGCTTCTACTTCAAGCAGGGCCTGCGGATGATGTCGCTGGTGCACATGAGCAACAACGATTTCGCCGATTCGGCCACCGATCCGAAGGGCCCGGAATGGCACGGCCTGAGCGACAAGGGCAAGGCGCTGGTTCTTGAAGCGAACAGGCTCGGCATCATCATCGACCAGTCGCACGCGTCCAACGACGAGTTCGACGCGCTGATCGCGTTGAGCAAGGCGCCGATCGTCTGCTCGCACACCGCGTCCTACGCGATCAATCCGCATCCGCGCAACCTCGACGACAAGCGCATCAAGGTGCTCGCCGCGCACGGCGGCGTGATCCAGGTCAATTCGCTGTCCTCGTACCTGGTGGCGACGCCGGACAACCCGGACTACAAGGCCGAGATCGGCAAGCTCTACGCCAGCTTCGGCGGGCGCAAGAACATCACCCCCGAACAGATGAAGGAAGCGCTGGCGCAGAAGCAGGCGATCGACGACAAGTACGGGGTCAAGCGCGCCAGCTTCGACGACTACATCAAGCACCTGCTGCACATCGTCAAGGTCGCCGGCTGGGAACATGTCGGCCTCGGCGCCGACTGGGACGGCGGTGGCGGCGACGCGGGCTACGAGGACATCACCTACCTGCCGAAAGTGGTGCAGGCGTTGCTCGACGCCGGCTACAACGAGAAGCAGGTCGACGGCATCCTCGGCGGCAACATCCTGCGGGTGATGGTACAGGTGCAGGCACTGGCCGACCCGGACGCGGTCAAGGCCGCGCTGGATTACTGACGTGTTGTTCCCCTCTCCCCTCGTGGGAGAGGGGGCCCGAAGGGCGGGAGAGGGGGGCGTGCGAAGCGAGTGCTTGCTGCGCCAAAAGCCGACCCCTCTCCCTGCGCGCTACGCGCGCGATCCCTCTCCTACGAGGGGAGAGGGCAATGCGAAAGCGGCCTTGTATTCGCGCAGCGCGGCCACCGGATCGGCGGCATTGAACACGCCGCCGACCACCGCGATCAGTTCCGCGCCCGCGGCGATCAACGGCTTCGCGTTTTCCGGCGTGATTCCGCCGATGCAGCAACGCGGCACGCCGAATTTCTCCGCTTCGCGCAACAGCGAAACGTCGGCGCGGTGCGTGGTCTCCTTCGTGGTCGTCGGGAAGAACGCGCCGAAGGCGACGTAGCTGGCGCCGGCTTCGACCGCGCGCTGCGCGCGGCCGATTTCGTCGTAGCACGAGGCGCCGAGGATCGCGCCTGCGCCGAGCAGTTCGCGCGCCGCGCGCAAATCGCCGTCGTCTTCGCCCAGGTGCGCGCCGGACGCGCCGATGGCGTGCGCGAGGCGCACGTCGTCGTTGATGACGAGAGGTACGTGATGTTCCTCACACAGATTTCGCAAGCTTGCGGCTTGCTCGCGTTTCAGCGCGGCGTTGGCCTGCTTGTTGCGGTACTGGAGCAGGGCGATGCCTTCGCCCAGCAGTGGCGCGACGCGCGCGAGCAGGCGCGCGGTGTCCGCTTCGTCGGGCGTGAGCAGATAGAGACCGCGCAATTGTTTTGCGGCGGATGCGGCAAATGGGGTGTTCATCGGGCGAGGTGTTTGCCAGAATGGCCGAGTCAAGCGACGGGGACATTATCCGCAATGAACGAACCAGCCTACAAATCATGGATGTGCGTAGTCTGCGGCTTCATTTACCACGAGAAGAACGGCATGCCGGGCGAAGGCATCGCGCCGGGCACGCGCTGGAAAGACATCCCGGAAGACTGGACGTGCCCGGATTGCGGCGCGACCAAGAGCGATTTCGAGATGGTGGAACTGTGAAATGACGGCGTTGCTGGAGACGGTCGAGCAGGAAACCGGCGCCGACCCGCGGTGGACGGTGCTGTGGCTGCACGGCCTCGGCGCCGACGGCCACGACTTCGCGCCGATCGTGCCCGAGCTGGCGCGGGCGGAGTGGCCGGCGCTGCGCTTCGTGTTCCCGCATGCGCCGATGCGGCCGGTGACGATCAACAACGGCATGCGCATGCGTGCGTGGTACGACATCGTCGGCATGGATTTTTCCAATCGCGCCGACGAAGCCGGCATCGCCGAATCGATCGCGCAGGTCGAAGCGTTGATCGCGCGCGAGGCCGGGCGCGGCGTTGCCGCGGAGCGGCTGATCCTCGCCGGCTTCTCGCAGGGCGGCGCGATCACGTATTCGGTCGGCGCGCGCCGCGAGGCGCCGCTGGCTGGCCTGGTCGCGCTGTCGACGTACCTGCCGAATGCGGAAAAGCTCGGCACGTTCGCCACACCGGCGTCGAAACGGCAGCCGCTGTTCGCCGCGCACGGCCTCGGCGATCCGGTGATTCCGCTGCAGTACGGCCAGGCCAGCGCCGAAGCGCTGGGTGTCGCCGGTTACGACGTGCAATGGCAAACCTACCCGATGGGGCACCAGGTCTGCGCGGAGGAAATCCGCGACCTCGGCGACTGGATGACGCAGCGCTTCGGCGCATGATGACTTCGCCGCGCCGGCGTGCTATCCATGCGCCGTGATCCGGTTGATCGGGCAGGGAGCCGCAACGCACGCATGAAGGTCGCCGTTTGAAAGTGGTCATTGCCGACGACGAGCCGCTGGCGCGCGAGCGCCTGCGCATGCTGCTGGCGGAGCACGCCGGCCTGGAGGTCGTGGCCGAGGCCGGCGACGGTCTGGCGGCATTGCAGGCCTGCGCCGAATACCAGCCCGATCTGGTCCTGCTCGACATCGCCATGCCCGGCGTCGACGGGCTCGAAGCGGCACGGCACCTGGCCGCGTTCGAGCCGCGCCCGGCCGTGGTGTTCTGCACCGCCTACGACGACCACGCCTTGAGCGCGTTCGATGCGGCGGCGATCGACTACCTGATGAAGCCGATCCGCGCCGAGCGCCTGAGCATGGCGCTGGAGCGCGCGCGCACCTTCATCGCCGGGCGCGAGAACCTCGGCAGCGAAGCCGGCGGGAAATCCGCGCGCACCCACCTGTGCGCGCGCCTGCGCGGCAGCCTGCGCCTGATCCCGGTCGAGGAAGTGCATTACCTGCAGGCCGAGGAAAAATACGTCGTCGTGCACCATTCGCGCGGCGAGGACCTGATCGAGGAATCGCTGAAGTCGCTGGAAGACGAATTCGGCGAGCGCTTCGTGCGCATCCACCGCAACTGCCTGGTCGCGCGCCACGAACTGATGGAGCTGCGCCGCAACGGCGAAGGCCACGTCCACGCGATCCTGCGCCACGCGCCGAACCCGCTGGAAGTGTCGCGGCGCTGCGTGCCGCACCTGCGCGACATCGTCCGCGCGGATTTCTAGTGCCCGGCGTTCCGGCGAACGCCGGAACCCGGCGTCTTCGATTCGCGTCACGAAAGTCGCTGGATGCCGGCGTTCGCCGGCATGGCGGCTACAATGCGCGCATGCAAGAACTCCGCATCGCCACCCGCAAAAGCCCGCTCGCGTTGTGGCAGAGCGAACACGTCGCCGGCCTGCTGCGCAAGGCGCATCCGCGCCTCGTGGTCGAACTGGTGCCGATGAGCACGCGCGGCGACGAAGTGCTCGACCGCTCGCTCGCCGCGATCGGCGGCAAGGGCCTGTTCCTCAAGGAACTGGAACTGGCGATGCAACGCGGCGAGGCCGATTGCGCGGTGCATTCGCTGAAGGACGTGCCGATGGAGCTGGACGAAGGTTTCGTCCTGCCGGCGATCCTGGCGCGCGCCGAAACCGCCGATGCCTTCGTCAGCAACGGATTCGCCACGCTCGACGAGTTGCCGCAGGGCGCCGTCGTCGGCACCTCATCGCTGCGCCGGCAGGCGCAACTGCGCGCGCGCCGCCCGGATCTGCAGTTGCGCGATTTGCGCGGCAACGTCAACACGCGCCTGGCCAGACTCGATGCGGGCGAATACGACGCCATCGTGCTGGCCTGCGCGGGGTTGCAGCGCCTGGGTTTCGACGCCCGGGTCCGCAGCAAGCTCGACGCGCCGCAATGGCTGCCGGCGCCGGCGCAGGGCGCGGTCGCGGTCGAATGCCGCAGCGATGATGCGGAGGTGCGCGAACTTTTCGCCGTGCTCGACGATATGCCGACGCGCCTGTGCGTCGAGGCCGAGCGCGCGATGAACCGCGCCCTGCACGGTTCCTGTCACGTGCCGGTGGCCGCGCTCGCGTTGCTTGAAGGCGAGGGCATGCGGCTGCGTGGCCTGGTCGGTTCGGCGCGGGACGGGCGCACGGTGCGCGCGGAACAGGCGATGTCGCCGGTCGCGCCGGAGCTGCTCGGTGAAAGCGTCGCCAGGCAATTACTCGACGCCGGCGCCGGCGAGTTGCTGAACGAGCTTGCGTGAGAAAAAGCCGCGTTTCCGCGGCTTTTTCATCATGCGGGGTTGCGGCGACCATTCCGGCCCGGCGTGGCATGCCGGGCATTCTTCGTCGCCCGAGCCAAGGGCTCGCAAGCGATTCTTGTCATCCGCCGAAGCTGTAGACGACGTTGACCGTGGTCAGCGTGTCGTTCGGGGCGATGCCCGGCAGCACGTTGCTGTTGTGCCGCCACTGGAAGCCGGCCTTCAGTGCCAGCACCTTGCTCATCTGCACCTGCAGGCCGAGGTCGTTCTGCGCATAGGTGTTGTCGCTGCCGGATTCGACCAGCAGGGTATCGACCAGCGAGGTGGTGTCGGTGAGCTTGTGGCCGAAGTCCGCCCAGCCGCGCAGGATCACCTGGTTCTGCTCTTCGGCCGGCATGGTGTCGGTGGCGCGCAGCTTGGACCAGCGGTAGCCGGGGCCGATCTCGAAGGTCAGGTGGGTCTTGTCGTTCTTGATCGCCTCGTAGCCGTAGCCGAACGCCGCGGTCCACTGGTATTCGTAGGCGGCGAAGTCGTCGCGCTCGGTGCGTCCCGAACCGAAGATGTAGCTGCGCCCGGTGAAGTGGTAGCCGGTGCTGCCGTAGACGTCGTAGCGCTTGGCACTGATCGAATCGACGCCGGTATCCGGGTCGGTGTTCTTGGAATAGAGGTAATCGGCGCCGAAGTCGTTCTTCCAGTTGCCGCTGACGTTGCCGGCGGCGAGCTTGGCAACCAGCGATTCGCTGTCGGAATTGCCGTGGGCCGCGGCGTAGCCGAGCTCGCCCTGGCCCTTCCAGCCATCGGTGTTGGTTGTCGTGGCATCGTCGGCGAAGGCCGCGGGGGCGAAGGTGGTTGCCGCGAGGACGGCGGTGGCGACAAGCGTCTTGCGCATCGGTATTCTCCATGTGTGGTAACAGAAAGGCGCCGCAATCCGGCCGCAGCGCCTGTGGCGAATTGTGACGATCCGCACTGAATTCCGGCAGAACGAATCGCCTGCCATAATGC
This sequence comes from Lysobacterales bacterium, assembly GCA_015655355.1. Lineage (GTDB taxonomy): Bacteria > Pseudomonadota > Gammaproteobacteria > Xanthomonadales > Xanthomonadaceae > Pseudoxanthomonas_A. The sequence goes on along the minus strand of JAATFG010000019.1, from coordinate 17,224 downwards.
GTGCATGCACAAGAACGACCGCATCAACGCCCTGCACCTGCTGCTGAAGAACGCGCGCGTGCCGGTGAGCCTGCAGCGCATCCAGGACGAACTGGGCTGCTCGCGCGCCACCGCGTACCGCGACCTCGCCTTCCTGCGCGATGCGCTGATGGCGCCGGTCGAAGGCGACGGCGAGCGCGGTTTCCGCTACGACGCTGGCGAGGCCGAGCGTTTCGAGTTGCCGGGCCTGTGGTTCACCTCCGAAGAGCTGCACGCGCTGCTGGCCGCGCAGCAACTGCTGGCGCGCAGCAGTGGCGGCGGCGTGTTGTCGCAGAAGCTGGCGCCGCTGCAGAAGCGCATCGACGAACTGCTCGCCGACCACGCCGGGGTCGCCGCGTGGCCGGTCGAGCGCGTGCGCGTGGTCCCGCATCGCGGCCGCCGCCTCGACGAAACCGTGTTCCGCCACGTCGCCGCCGCGGTGCTGGAGCGCAAGCAGCTGGCGTTCGAGTACCGCGCGCGCTCGACCGACGAAAAGACCCGGCGCGGCGTGTCGCCGCAACGCATCACCCATTACCGCGACAACTGGTACCTCGATGCCTGGGACCACGAGCGCAAGGCGTTGCGCAGCTTCGCGGTCGACCGCATTTCCGCCGCGCGCGTGCTCGGCGAGGCCGCGCACGACATCGACGAGGACACGCTCAAGCAGCACCTCGCGTCGAGCTACGGCATTTTCAGCGGCGAGCCGAAGGGCTGGGCGACGATCCGCTTTTCCGCCAAGGCCGCGCGCTGGGTCGCCGACGAGCAATGGCACAGCCGGCAGCAGGGCCGCTTCCTCGCCGATGGCCGCTACGAACTGAAACTGCCGTACAGCGTGTCGCGCGAGCTGCTGATGGACGTGCTGCATTACGGCGCCGATGCCGAGATCGTCGAACCGGCCTCGCTGCGCGAACAGGCGCGCGCGCTGCTGTCGCTGGCATTGAGCAATTACGAACGATGACGCACCCGATGGGATTCCAGCCGATGAAAAAAATCCTTCTCGCCCTGCTGGCCGGCACGCTGCTGGCCGGCAATGTTTTTGCCCAAGGACAGAACGTGAGCAACGATGAACCGACCCGCGGCAATGCCGCGAACGACGATCCCTACGCGTGGCTGGAGGACGTCACCGGCGCCAGGCAGCTGGCGTGGGTCGCGCAACAGAACCAGCGCACCGAAGCCGAACTGGCGGCGACGCCGCGCTTCAGGCAGACCGAAAGCGACATCCGCACGATGCTGGATTCGGACGCGAAGATCCCGGGCGTCGAGAAGATCGGCGAGTACTACTACAACTTCTGGAAGGATGCCGCGCACGAGCGCGGCATCTGGCGGCGCACCACGCTGGACGAATACCGCAAGCCCGAGCCGCAATGGGAAATCGTGCTCGACCTCGACGCGCTCAACCAGCAGGAGGGCGAGAACTGGGTCTGGCACGGTGCCGATTGCCTGCGTCCGCAGGACGGCCAGCCGTACAAGCGCTGCCTGATCGCGCTGTCGCGCGGCGGCTCGGACGCCGACGTCACCCGCGAATTCGATCTGCAGACAAAATCGTTCGTGCAGGACGGTTTCCATCGCGACGAAGCCAAGGGCGGCCTCGGCTGGATCGACGAGAACCACGTCTACGCCTACACCGATTTCGGTGCGGACAGCATGACCTCGTCCGGCTATCCGCGCATCGTCAAGCAATGGACGCGCGGCACGCCGCTGTCGAGCGCGACCACGGTGTACGCCGGCAAGCCGGACGACATGTACATCATGGCGTACCACGAGGATGCGCCCGGCTTCGAGCGCGACATCGTTTCGCGCACCCTCGCGTTCTACAACTACGAACTCTACCTGCGCGGCAAGGACGGCGCGCTGCAAAAGCTCGACCTGCCGAATTCCGCGGAAAAAGGCCTGCACCGGCAATGGCTGACGGTCGAACTGCGCGAGCCGTGGGAGGTCGGCGGCAAGCACTACGCCGAAGGCTCGCTGCTGGCGATCGACTTCGACGCCTTCCTCGCCGGCAGCCGCGACTTCGACGTGCTGTTCACGCCGACCGACACCACCTCGCTGGCCGGCGTCGCCTACACCCGCGACCACATCGTGCTCAACCTGCTCGACGACGTGAAGAGCCGCCTCGACGTGCTCAGCCACGACGCGGGCGGCTGGAAGCACGCAGCCTTCGTCGGCGCGCCGCAGTTCGGCAGCATCAGCATCGGCGCGGTCGACCGCAACGACAGCGACGCGCTGTGGATGAGCGTCACCGACTACCTGACGCCGGCCACGTTGTCGCTTGCCGAGATCGGAAAGCAGCCGGAAGCACTGAAATCGAATCCGGCGTTCTTCGATGCAAGCAATGAAGTGGTCGAACAGCATTTCGCCACGTCGAAGGACGGCACAAAGGTGCCGTATTTCCTCGTCCGCCCGAAGAACCTGAAATACGACGGCGCCGCGCCGACCCTGCTGTACGGCTACGGCGGCTTCGAGATCTCGCTGACGCCGGGCTATTCCGGCGGCGTCGGCAAGGCATGGCTCGAACAAGGCGGCGTGTACGTGGTCGCCAACATCCGCGGTGGCGGCGAATACGGCCCGCGCTGGCACCAGGCCGCGATGAAGCAGAACCGGCACAAGGCGTACGAGGATTTCGCCGCGGTCGCCGAGGATTTGATCGCGAACAAGATCACTTCGCCCCGGCGCCTCGGCATCCAGGGCGGCAGCAACGGTGGCCTGCTGATGGGCAACATGTTGGTGCAATATCCGCAGTTGTTCGGCGCGATCGTCTGCCAGGTGCCGCTGCTGGACATGAAGCGCTACAGCCACCTGCTCGCCGGCGCGTCGTGGATGGCCGAATACGGCAATCCCGACACCAGCGACTGGGAATTCATCAAGACCTTCTCGCCGTACCAGTTGTTCGATCCGAGCAGGAAATATCCGCCGACGCTGTTCATGACCTCCACCCGCGACGACCGCGTGCACCCGGCGCACGCGCGCAAGATGTACGCGAAGATGCTCGCCGCCGGCAAGGACGTGCGCTATTACGAGAACGTCGAAGGCGGCCACGGCGGCGCGGCCAACAACGCGCAGGTCGCGCACATGAACGCACTCGCGTATGCCTTCCTGTGGCAGCAACTGGGCGGCAAGTGATGGGCGAACCGTTGACTTCGCAGGCCGCGGCGAAACTCGCCGCGCCTGACGCGAAAAGGATTCCGCACGTCGTCACCGCGCCGCACGGTGCCCAGCGCAACGACGACTACTACTGGCTGCGCGATGATGCGCGCAAGAATCCCGAGGTCATCGGCTATCTCGAAGCCGAGAACGCCTACGCCGACGAAGTGCTGGCGCCGACGAAGGCGCTGCAGGAAACGCTGTACCAGGAGATCGTCGCGCGGATCAAGCAGGACGACGCCAGCGTGCCGTTCCGGGACAAGGGCTGGTGGTATTACGCGCGCCACGAGAAAGGCCGCGATTATCCGATCCACGCGCGGCGCAAGGATGCGCAGGGCATCGATGCGGTTTCGATCATGCGCGCCAACGAAGCCGGCGATTTCGCCGACGAACAGGTGCTGCTCGACGTCAACGAACTGGCGCAGGGCAAGGATTACTACAGCGTCGGCGATTTCGAGGTCAGCCCGGACGACTGCTTCCTGGCCTATTGCGACGACGACAACGGCCGCCGCCAATACGTCATTCGCTTCATCGACCTGCAAAGCGGCGCATTGCTGGCGGACACGATCGCCGGCGCATCGCCGAACCTCGTCTGGGCCGACGACGGACGCACGCTTTTCTACGTCGAGAACGATCCGGAAACCCTGCTCAGCGTGCGGGTGAAGAAGCACGTGCTCGGCGCGCTCGCCGACAGCGACGAAGTCGTGCACGAAGAGGACGATGACAGCTTCTACCTCGGCATCGGCAAGACGCGCGACGAGAGGTTCATCACCATCGAACTGGCCAGCACGGTGTCGTCCGAATTGCGCTACGCGCCGGCGGACGCGCCGCAGGACTTCGTCGTTCTCGCCAGGCGCGCGCGCGACATCGAGTACGACGCCGACCACCACGGCGGACGCTGGCTGATCCGCACCAATGCCGGCGGCGCCGGCAACTTCAAGCTGGCCGAAGCGCCGAGCGACGCCACCTCGCGCACGCAATGGAAGGAAGTGCTTGCGCACGACGCGGAGGTGTTCGTCGAAGGCTTCGAGCTGTTCGACGATTTCATCGCCGTCGAGGAGCGCAAGGACGGGTTGTCGCGCGTGCGTTTGCTGAAGGGCGATGGGTCGCAGGATTTCATCGCCCTCGACGAGCCGGCGTATGCGATGGGCCTGGCGACCAATTCGGAAACCGGTACCGATTGGCTGCGCTACGGCTACACCTCGCTGACCACGCCGGCGACGACCTACGAATTGAACGTGAAAACCGGCGAGCGGCGCACGCTCAAGGCACAGGTCGTGCCTGGTTATGACGCGTCGGATTACGTCACCGAGCGCCTGTGGGTCGATGCGCGCGACGGCACGAAAGTGCCGTTGTCGCTGGTGTACCGCAAGGGCTTCGCAAAGGACGGAAGCGCCGCGCTGCTGCTGTACGGCTACGGCAGCTACGGCATCTCGATCGACCCGGAGTTCGACGAGGAAGCAGTCAGCCTGCTCGACCGCGGCATGGTCTACGCCATCGCCCACATCCGCGGCGGCGAGGAGCTGGGCCGCGCGTGGTACGAGGACGGCAAGCTGCTCAACAAGATGCACACCTTCACCGACTTCATCGACGTGGCCGCGGCGCTGGTGGCGCAAGGCTATGCGGCGCGCGATCGCATCGCCGCGATGGGCGGCAGCGCCGGTGGCCTGCTGATGGGCGCGGTGGCGAATCTGTCGCCGGCGACGTGGCGTGCGATCGTGTCGCTGGTGCCCTTCGTCGATTGCGTCACCACGATGCTCGACCCGAGCATTCCTCTGACCACCAACGAATACGACGAGTGGGGCAATCCCGAACAAAAAAAGTTCTACGACTGCATGCTGCGCTATTCGCCGTACGACAATCTCGCCGCGCGGGATTATCCGGCGATCTTCGTCGGCGCCGGGCTGTGGGATTCGCAAGTGCAATACTGGGAGCCGGCGAAATACGTGGCGAAATTGCGCGACGTCAACACCGGCCGGCATCCGCTGGTGTTCCGCACCAACATGGACGCCGGCCACGGCGGCAAGAGCGGACGCTTCCGCCGCTACCGCGAAACCGCCGAGCAATACGCCTTCCTGCTCGACCAGCTCGCTATACTGCCGGCATGAAGATTTCACTGCGCATCGTCGCCGCGAGTTCCGCCATCGCCGTGCTTGCCGCTTGCGGCGCGAAAGGCCCGTTGTTCATGCCGGACAATCCGCCCAAGGATCAGTCGATCATCGCGCCTTCCGGCGCCGGTGCGGCGGCGAACGGGCTGGGCCACGTCACCCCGCCGCCTCCGGTGGCGACCCGCAGCGTGCAGGCGCCGGCCGCGGCGTCGGTGACCGTGCCGGCCAGCGCGACGGTCGCCCCGCCGGCCGGTACGCGGTCCGCGCCATGACCGTTGCGCGCACGTTGCGGTTCTCCAAGATGCACGGCGCGGGCAACGATTTCGTCGTGCTCGACCTGCGCGCCGGCACGCCGCCGCCGACCGCGGAACTGGCGGCGAAGCTCGGCGACCGCCATTTCGGCGTCGGTTGCGACCAGATCCTGACCATCGAAGCGCCGCGCGCCGCCGGATCGATAGCGTCCTACCGGATCTGGAATTCCGATGGCAGCAATTCGCGGCAATGCGGCAATGGCGCGCGCTGCATCGCCGCGTGGCTGGTGCGCGACGGCGCCGCGCAAGGCGCCGCGTTTTCGATCGACAGCCCGGTCGGCACGCACAAGGTCGCGAAACTTTCCGACACGCTTTATTCGATCGAACTCGGCGTGCCGGATTTCGTTCCGGCGCACATCCCGCTGGCCGGTTTCGACGCAACCCAGGATTTCTACGAGGCGCTGACCGCCGGCGGCATGGTGCGTTTCTTCGGCGCGGTGTCGATGGGCAACCCGCACGCGGTGATCGAAGTGGACGACGCGGCGCGCGCGCGCGTCGGCGAGATCGGCCCGGCCCTGCAGGGCAGCGCGACGTTCCCCGAATCGGTCAATGTCGGCTTCGCGCAAGTGGTCGACGACGCCAACATCAAGTTGCGCGTGTACGAGCGCGGCGCCGGCGAAACCCTCGCCTGCGGCAGCGGCGCCTGCGCGGCGGCGGCGGTGCTGATGCGGCGCGGGCGCGTCGGCGACGACGTGAGCATCGAATTGCCCGGTGGCACCCTGCGCATCCAATGGGCAGGCGAGGGCAAGCCCGTGGTCATGTCCGGGCCGGCGCGTTTCGTGTTCGAGGGCGAATTTCCGCTGGAAGGTGAGCAATGAGCGAAGAAAAGCTGAGTGCGCATGAAGTGGCGGCGTGGTTGCGCCGGCATCCGCAATTCCTCAGGCAGTTTCCCGACCTGGCGCTGAGCCTGTCGGTGCCGCGCGACGATGGCCCGGCCGCGTCGTTGGCCGGCTACCAACTGGAAGTGCTGCGCGACAAGAACCGCGAGCTCAACAAGCGCCTGGGCGAATTGTTCCTCAATGCGCAGACCAATGAACGCCTCGCGGTGCGCACGCACCAGTTGACGTTGAACCTGCTCAGGCAGGACAACGCGGCGGACACGCTGCGCGCGATGGCCGCGTCGCTGCAGGAGGATTTCAACGGCGACCTGGTGCGCATCGTGGTGTTCAAGGAGATCGCGGGCATCGGCGAAGTCGATTGGCTGCAGACGATCCCGGCCGACAGCGCCTTGCTGGCGCCGTTCAAGGACGCGCTGGCCGATGGCGAACCGATCTGCGGCCGCCTGCACGCGGACAAGAACGCGCTGCTGTACGCCGTGCGCGTCGATGAAGTCGCCTCGTCGGCGCTGCTGCCGCTGCCCGGCATCGGCCTGGTCGCGGTCGGCAGCCGCGACGGCAACCGTTTCTATCCGGGCATGGGCACGCTGTTCCTGCGCATGATGGGCGAAGCGCTGGCGGCGGCCTTGCAGCGTTTCGATTGACGCCGGCCTTCCGGCTGGCAGGCATGCCGATCATGGGCGCCATCGACGATTTCCTCGCCTACCTGCAAGTCGAGCGCCAGATGTCGGTGCACACGCTCGATGCATACAAGCGTGATCTCGATGCGCTGCGCGAATGGATGGCGAAGGAAAACCTCGCCGGGGTCGAGCAACTCGACGGCGAACGCCTGCGCGCTTTCATCGCCAGCGAGAATCGCCGCGGGCTGTCGCCGAAGAGCTTGCAGCGGCGCTTGTCCGCATGCCGCAGCCTTTTCAGCTGGTTGTTGAAGCGGGGCCGCATCGGCGCCAATCCCGCCGCCGGCGTGCGTGCGCCGAAAGCGCCACGCAAACTGCCGCAAGTGCTCGATGCCGACGAAGCGGTGAAACTGGTCGAAGTAGACACCGATGCGCCAATGGGCCTGCGCGATCGCGCCTTGCTCGAACTGTTCTACTCGTCCGGCCTGCGCCTGAGCGAGTTGTGCGCGTTGCGCTGGCGCGACCTCGATCTGGCGAGCGGTCTGGTCAGCGTGCTCGGCAAGGGCAACAAGACCCGCATCGTTCCGGTCGGTTCGCACGCACGCACGGCGTTGGCGGCGTGGCGCAAGGAGATGGCGGCGGGCGACGACGCGCAGGTGTTCCCCGGCCGCGACGGCAACCCGATTTCGCAACGCGCGGTGCAATACCGGATCAAGCAGCTCGCGCAGCGGCAAGGGCTGTTCAAGCACGTGCACCCGCACATGCTGCGGCACAGCTTCGCCAGCCACATCCTCGAATCCTCGGGCGACCTGCGCGGCGTGCAGGAGCTGCTCGGCCACGCCGACATCGCCACCACGCAGATCTACACGCACCTGGATTTCCAGCACCTGGCCAAGGTCTACGACGCGGCGCATCCGCGCGCGAAGCGCAAGCGCTGAAGCGCGTCAGCCGAGAATCTGCGTGCCTTCCCACACTTCGCCGGGTTCGAGCACGACCGGTTGCAGCACTTGCCCGGCCTCGACGCAGACGAAGCGCCGGTAATCGTCCGCTTCGAGGTCGCCGATGCGCGCGCCGAGTTGCGCACCGGGATTCCACGTCACGCAATCGGGAAAGCCTTGCTGTTCGATGAAAAGCCGGCGTTCGCCTTCGGCCAGGCACAGCGGCGCGACCACGTCGTTGTAGATGCGGTCGATCTCGCCGGCGAAGCGCAGTTCGTAATCGTGTTCGCGATGCAGGGTGCCGCCGTTGGCGCTGTCCTCGTAGTCGCAGCCTTGCAGGCCTTGCAGTACGGCCTGGTCGATGTCGTCGACGCGCAGGTAGCTGTGCAGCGCGGCGCTGAAATCGAAGGCATGCTCGCCGAGGTTTTCCACTTCCAGCGTCAGCTTCAGCCGCGTCGCGCCCAGCACCACGCGCAAACGGGCGATGAAGGCATGCGGCCACGCCGCGCGCAGCGGTTGCTGCACTTCACTGTCGCGCAGTTCGAATGCGGCGTTTTCGTCGTCGCCGCTGTAGCGCCATGGCAGGGTGCGGGCGAAGCCGTGTTTCGGCAGTGCGCCGCGCTCGCCGAATTGCGGGAAGATCACCGGCACGCCGCCGCGGATCGCCGCGCTGCCGTCGAACCTGGCCTTGCCGCTCAGGAACAGGCGCTCGCGGCTACGTGCTTCATCGGGGCCTGCAGGAATCCACGACACCACGTGCGCGCCGTGCAGGGTGACGACGGCACTGGCGCCATCGACGCTGATGCGCACGGCGTCGAGGCCGTGAAAGGCGGTGTGTTCGATGCGCACGACGTCAATCCTCGCCGATGTCCTCGTTCCAGACCTCGGGATTGCTCCCGATCCAGCCGCCGAGCATCTCGACGCATTCGCCGTCGTTCAAGTCGACGACGTTGACGCCGGCCTCGCGCAGCCAGTCGATGCCGCCGCGGAAGTTGACCGATTCGCCGACCACCACGGTGCCGATGTTGAACTGACGCACCAGCCCGCTGCAGTACCAGCATGGCGCCAGCGTGGTCACCATGATCGTGTCCTTGTAGCGGCGCTGGCGGCCGGCCTTGCGGAACGCGTCGGTTTCGCCGTGCACGGACGGGTCGCCTTCCTGCACGCGGCGGTTGTGGCCGCAGCCGAGCAGGGCGCCGTCGTTGCGGTACAGCGCCGCGCCGATCGGAATGCCGCCCTCGGCCAGGCCCTGTCGCGCTTCGGCGACGGCGGTGGCGAGCAGGGCACGGTAGTCGGGCGTTTCGATCGTCATCGCAATCTCCTTGGGGGCAGTCAATCGGGCACGGGCAGCGACAGGGTTTCCTTCGCCTCTTCCATCACGATATAGCTTTTCGATTCGCGCACGTGCGGCAACGCGAGCAGGGTGCTGCCGAGCAGCTTGCGGTAGCTGGCCATCTCGTTGATGCGCGCCTTGATCAGGTAATCGAAATCGCCGCTGACCAGATGGCATTCGAGCACGTTCGGCAACTTGAGCGCGGCGCGGCGGAATTCCTCGAAGATGTCGCCGGATTTGTACGCCAGCGAAATCTCGACGAACACCAGCAGGCCGGCTTTCAACTGCTGCGGATCCAGCCGGGCGTGGTAGCCGCTGATCACGCCTTCGCGTTCGAGCCGGCGTACGCGCTCGGTGCACGGCGTGGTCGACAGGCCGACGCGCTCGCCCAGCTCGGTGAAGGAGATGCGCCCTTCTTCCTGCAGGATGCGCAGGATCTTGCGGTCGATCTTGTCCAGTTCGCGGGTGCGCAGGGCCATCGGGGCGGGGCGGAAACGGCGTTCGCGGGATTTTATCCTGAAAGGTGCGTGCATTTCGGGAAAAATTCCGGGGTCGCGGCGGATAAAGTAGGCGGATGGGCTGCAGGCGCGAGTGCTTGCGGGCGATCTTCTCGGTGAAACATGGCGAATACCGCTGCAATCAAGAAAGTCCTGGTCCTCGGCGATGGCGTGATCGGCACGACGAGCGCGTGGTATCTGCGCCGCGCCGGCTTCGAGGTCAGCGTGGTCGATCGCCAGCCGCAGCCGGCCAGCGAAACCAGCTACGCCAACGCGGGCCAGTTGAGCTTCGGCTACACCTCGCCGTGGGCCGCGCCGGGCATTCCGCTGAAGGCGATGAAATGGCTGCTGCAGGCGCACGCGCCGCTGCGGATCAAGCCGACCTTGGACCCGCTGCAGTACCGCTTCCTGTGGGCGATGTGGCGCAACTGCGACGCCACGCGTTACGCGGTGAACAAGTCGCGGATGGTGCGCATGTCGCAATACAGCGGCCAGTGCTTCGCCGACCTGCGCGCGGAAACCGGCATCGAATACGAAGGTCGCCGGCTCGGCACGCTGCAACTGTTCCGCACGCAGGAGCAGCTCGACGCCGCGCAGCAGGACATCGCGGTGCTGGCCGATTACGGCGTGCCTTACGAGCTGGTCGATGCGCAGGGCATCGCGCGGCTGGAACCGGCGCTCGCCACCGCGCCGGCGCGGCTGGTCGGTGCGCTGCGCACGCCGGCCGATGAAACCGGCGATTGTCGTCTGTTCACCCGTCGCCTCGCGGAAATGGCCGCGCAGCAGGGGGTCGAGTTCCGGCATGGCGCGAACATCGAACGCATCGAAACCGATGGCGAAAAAATCACCGCCGTCGTCATCAATGGCAAGCGCGAAACCGCCGATGCCTACGTACTCGCGCTCGGCAGCTTCTCGCCGCGGTTGCTCGCGCCGCTTGGCATTTTCTTGCCGGTGTATCCGCTGAAGGGCTATTCGCTGACCGTGCCGATCGTCGACGAGAACGCTGCGCCGGTATCGACGATCCTCGACGAGAGCTACAAGGTCGCGATCACCCGCTTCGATGCGCGCATTCGCGTCGGCGGCATGGCCGAGGTGTCCGGTTTCGATTACATGCTCGCGCCATCGCGGCGCGAAACCCTGGAGCGGGTCGTCAACGATCTGTATCCGCGCGGCGGCGATTTGCCGAACGCCGAGTTCTGGACCGGCTTGCGCCCGGCCACGCCGGACGGCACGCCGGTGGTCGGTGCGACCCGGCTGCGCAACCTGTGGCTCAACACCGGGCACGGCACGCTGGGCTGGACGATGAGCTGCGGTTCGGGCCGCTACCTGACCGACCTGATTTCCGGCAAGGCGCCCGAAATCGACAGCGAAGGCTTGGACATTGCGCGCTATTCGGAGCGCCGCTGATGCGCCCGGCGATTGCCCGCATCGACCTGGACGCGTTGCGCCACAACTATCGCCTTGCGCGTTCGCTTGGCGGCAACAAAGCCTTGGCCGTGGTCAAGGCCGATGCCTACGGCCACGGCGCGGTGCGCTGCGCGAAGGCGCTGGAAAGCGAGGCCGACGGCTTCGCCGTCGCGGCGATCGAGGAAGCGCTGGAACTGCGCGAATCCGGCATCCGCAAACCGATCCTGCTGCTCGAAGGTTTCTTCGAGCCGAGCGAACTGGAACCGATCGTGCAACACGATTTGTGGTTCGCGGTCGCTTCGCGATGGCAACTCGAAGCGGTCGAAAAGTTTTCATCGCCAAGGCCGTTGCGCGTGTGGCTGAAGCTGGACAGCGGCATGCACCGGCTGGGGTTTTCGCCGCAGGAATTCCGCGCCGCGCATGCGCGCCTGAGCGCGCTGAAGCACGTCGAGGCGATCACCCTGATGACCCACATGGCGCGCGCCGACGAGCCGGATTGCACGCGCAGCGCCGAGCAGTTCGCGGCATTCGAGCGGGCCACGCGCGGTTTGCGTGGCGACACCAGCGTGTGCAATTCGCCGGCGCTGCTCGGCTGGCCGCAGTTGCATGGCGATTGGGCCCGTCCCGGCTTGATGCTGTACGGCGCCGACCCGTTGCCGTCCGGGGTGGAATTGCCCGGCGAGTTGAAGCCGGTGATGCACGTCGAATCGAAAATCATCGCGGTGCGCGAACTCGCCGCCGGCGAGCCGGTCGGCTACGGCGCGCGCTTCGTCGCCGACAAGCCGACGCGCGTGGGCGTGGTCGCGTTCGGCTATGCCGACGGCTATCCGCAGATGGCGCCGAACGGCGCGCCGGTTTCCATCGACGGCAAGCCGGGAAAACTCATCGGCCGTGTGTCGATGGACATGCTCACCGTCGATCTCACCGAACATCCGAATGCCGGTGTCGGCAGCACCGTGCAGTTGTGGGGCGATGCGCCGCGCGTCACCGAATTGGCCGATGCATGTGGCGCCAGCGCATATCAGATTTTGTGCGCATTGAAGCGGGCGAAGCAGGTTTATTCGGAATAAAACCCGCACGCCGTTGACGTTTCCTGTGGCGTGTGGAAGGATTTTCCACGACCTGCCCGTGAACCAAATGCGATGGCCGAGCCGAATAATCTCGTTGTGCGTCTGTTGCTGGCCCTTTGGGTGGTGCTGATGGTGCTCGATATTTACGCATTCTCCATCGGTGATATGTCGTTCTTTTGGATCGCGATGACGCTGACGGGCGGTTTTGCGTTGTGCGGGATCGCGTACGGCATGTGGGCTGCCTGGAAAATGGCGAGCGCTCGGAAAAAGGCGGGAATGCTCGATTCGCATTGAGGCAAAAGAAATTCCGCGTGCGATAATCACCACATGAGCGAACAATCCCCCTACGAGCAAGGCACCACCCACTTCGGTTTCCGCGACGTCGATGCGCGCGAGAAACAGAAGCTCGTGGCCGAAGTGTTCACCTCGGTCGCCGGCAAGTACGACCTGATGAACGACCTGATGAGCCTCGGCATCCATCGGGCGTGGAAGCGCTATTTCGTCGGCACCGCGCAGGTCAAGCGCGGCGACCGCGTGCTCGACCTCGCCGGCGGCACCGGCGACATCGCCGCGTTGCTGAAACCGCGCGTGGGCAGTGAAGGTTCGATCGTGCTCGGCGACATCAACAACGGCATGTTGTCGGTGGGCCGCGACCGCATGATCGACCGAGGCCTGGTCGAAGGTTTCGAGTACGTGCAATGCAATGCCGAAGCGTTGCCGTTCCCGGACAACAGCTTCAACCTCGTCACCATCGCCTTTGGCCTGCGCAACGTCACCGACAAGAACGCCGCGCTGCGCGAGATGCAGCGCGTGCTGAAGCCGGGCGGACAGGCGCGCGTGCTCGAATTCTCTGAAGTGAAGCTGGACTGGTTCAAGCCGATCTACGACTTCCATTCGTTCAAGGTGCTGCCGAAGCTGGGCAAGCTGTTCGCCAACGATTCGGACAGCTACCAGTACCTCGCCGAAAGCATCCGCAAGCATCCGCCGCAGGAACAGCTGAAGGCGATGATGGGCGAGGCTGGCTTTGCCCGTGCCACGTACAAGAACCTGTCCGCCGGCATCGTCGCGATCCATACCGGCTACAAAGTGTGAGTGCGGTCGCGCTGCGTGATTGATGAGCGTGGCCAGGCGCACGCGCACCTGCCGTCGTGCCGCTACACTTGAAACTTGACGAAAAAAACCACAGGGTTTGCCATGCGTTCGCTGAATTCGTGTCGTGTTGCCGCCGTTGCGTTTGCGGCCTGCCTTTTGACTGCGTGTTCCCAACCCGCCGCGCCGGAGGCGTCGATGCCCGTATCCACTCCGACCATCGCAACCAAGGTGAGCACCGTGCCGCGTGCGCATGACGAAACCTCGTACGCCGAGCCGGACAAGGTCGCCATCGCCGCATTGAAGCTCGACCTCAAGCTCGATTTCGACAGCAAGACCTTGCACGGCAGCGCCGAGTACGGCCTGAACTGGAAGGATCCGAAGGCCACGCAACTGGTGCTGGACACGCGCGACCTGAACGTCGAAAGCGTCGAGGGCGGCGACGGCAGCGGCAACTGGTCGCCGCTGCAATTCGCGCTGGCGCCGCGCGACGCGGTGCTCGGCAGCAAGCTGACGATCGAGACGCCGACGCGTCCGAGCAAGGTGCGTGTGACCTACACGACGTCGCCGAACGCGTCCGGCCTGCAATGGCTGGACCCGGCGATGACCGAAGGCAAGAAGCTGCCCTTCATGTTCAGCCAGAGCGAAGCGATCCACGCGCGTTCGTGGGTGCCGTTGCAGGACACGCCCGGCGTGCGCTTCACCTACACCGCGCACATCGCCACGCGCGCGGACGTGATGGTGCTGATGAGCGCGGACAACAATCCCAAGGCCAAGCGCAACGGCGATTACGTGTTCGACATGCCGCAGCCGATTCCGAGCTATCTGCTCGCGATCGCCGCCGGCGACCTGGTGTTCAAGCCGACCGGCGCGCGCAGCGGCGTATGGGCGGAACCGGCGATGGCCGGCAAGGCCGCGCACGAGTTCGAGGACACCGAGAAGATGATCGCCACCACCGAGCAGTTGTACGGCCCGTATCGCTGGGGCCGCTACGACCTGCTGGTGCTGCCGCCGTCGTTCCCGTACGGCGGCATGGAGAATCCGCGCCTGACCTTCGCCACGCCCACCGTGATCGTCGGCGACAAGTCGCTGGTGTCGCTGGTCGCGCACGAACTGGCGCACAGCTGGTCGGGCAACCTGGTCACCAACGCGAGCTGGAAGGACATCTGGCTCAACGAAGGCTTCACCACCTACGTGCAGGGCCGCATCACCGAGGCGTTGTACGGCAAGGAACTGGCCGACATGGAGCGCCAGATCGACCAGACCGAGCTGGCCGCGAACGAGCTGAAGGAATTGCCGCCGCAGATGCAGCAATTGCGCCTGCCGGCGCTGGACGGTGCCGACCCGGACGATGCGTTGAGCGAAATCGCCTACGTCAAGGGCGCATGGTTCCTGCAGACGCTGGAACAGCGCGTCGGCCGCGACGTGTTCGATCCGTTCCTGCGCGGCTGGTTCGATGCGCACGCGTTCCAGAGCGCGACCACCGACGCGTTCGTCGATTACCTGAAGAAGAACCTGCTGGCCCAGCATCCCGATGCGATGGGCGATGCCGAACTGGACGCATGGCTGAACCAGCCGGGCATTCCGGCTTCCGCCATTCGTGCCGCTTCGCGCGGCTTCGCGGTGGTCGACACCGCGCGCATCGCCTGGCTCGGCAACGGCCAGTTGCCGACGTCGCAGGTCACCCACGATTGGGTCACCCAGCAGTGGGTGCGCTTCATCGAAGGCCTGGGCGACACGCTCGACGTGGCCAAGCTCAAGCAGCTCGATGCCGAATACCACTTCACCGGCACGCCGAACGGCGAGATCGCGATGCGCTGGTATCCGCTGGCGATCCGCAGCGGCTACGCCGAGGCGTGGCCGGCGGCCGGCGAATTCATCACCCGCGTCGGCCGGCGCAAGCTGATCATGCCGACCTACGCCGAACTGGCGAAGACGCCGCAAGGCCTGCAATTCGCCAAGGAAATCTTCGAGAAAGCCAAGCCCGGCTACCATCCGCTGACCACCGGTTCGGTGCAGGCGCTGCTGGACAAGGCCGGCACCGGCAAATAAGCAATGCGATACTTGAAGGCGGGCTGCGGCCCGCCTTTTTCGTTGGGAGCTTCGGATGAAATCCTGGATTCGACACGGTCTGTTCGCCGCCGCGCTTTCGCTGTCCATCACCGCCTGTGTCGATGAAGCCGCGCAGCAGCGCGAAGCCGCACAGGCCGCACAAGCGCAGCGCGAGCATGAAGCCGCGCAATTGCAGCAGCAATACGAAGTGGCGCGCCAGGCGCAGCAATGGAGCGCGGCCTTCCTGCACGGCAACGCGCTGCTGAAGAATTACGCCGACACCCAGGCCGCCGCGCTGGTGAAGCCCACCTTCGACGAAGTGAAGGCCAAGGCCGACGCGAAGCGCGAAGCCGATCGCCTCTCGTCGTTGTGGACGTATGCGCAAGTGCCGGTGCCCGCCGACGGCAAGAAGCCCGGCGGCACCCAGTATTCGGCGTTGATCGACAGCAAGGACAACGTCGACATCGACGGCAGCGGCCCGCGTACCGTGCAACTGGTGTTCCGCGATCATCCGCAGTGGAAGCGCAGCGCGTATCTCGTGCTGCAGACCGGCGATTTCGCCAAGGCCTGCTACACCGGCTGCAAGGTCAAGCTGAAAACCGACGGCGGCAAATCGGCAACGCTGGATGCGTACCGGCCGAACACCAAGGAGGCCATCGCGATGTTCATCAAGGATGACAAGGCGCTGTGGAAACTCGCGCGCGACAACAAGGCGATCGAAATCGAATTCGCCACGCGCGACCTCGGCGCGAAGCAGGCCGTGTTCGAGACCGGCGGCGTGCTGCCGCAGCGGATGCCGCCGAGCTGGAACTGACGCGCACCGCAGCGCAATGAAAAAGGCCGGGATTCCCGGCCTTTTTCGTCATTTCACTTCGTAGCCGAACTGCTGCTTGAACTCGGCGTTGAACTCGTCGAAGGTGAATTTCTGGTTCTGGGTGCCGGGGTGTTCGACCTTCAGCGCGCCCATCAGGTTGCCCATGCGGCCGATGGTCAGCCAGTCGCAGCCTTTCTGGATGCCGAAGAGCAGGCCGGCGCGGAACGCGTCGCCGCAGCCGGTCGGGTCGACCACGCGGCGTTCGTGCGCAGGCGGAATCTCGTAGCTCTTCTCCGGCGTGTGCACCACCGCGCCGCGCGGGCCGAGCGTGGTGATGTACGCCTGCGTGCGCGACACGATGTCCTTCTCGCTCCACTGCGTACGCTGTTGCAGCAGGTTGGATTCGTAGTCGTTGACCACGACGTAGTCGGCTTGCTCGATGAAGTCGCGCAATTCTTCGCCGTTGAACAGCGGCATCGCCTGGCCTGGATCGAAGATGAAGGGCACGCCCATTTCGGCGAATTCGCGCGCGTTCTGGATCATGCCTTCGCGCCCGTCCGGGCCGACCAGGCCGATGCCGACGTCCGGCACGTCCCTGACGTGCTGTTCGTACGAACGCGACATCGCGCCGGGGTGGAAGGCGGTGATCTGGTTGTTGTCCAGGTCGGTGGTGATGAAGGCCTGCGGGGTGAACATGTCGTCCAGCGCCTTGATCATGCTCAGGTCGATGCCGAGCTTCTCGAAGTGCGCGTGGTAGGCGCCGAAATCCTGGCCGACCGTGCCCATCGGAATGGGTTTTCCGCCGAGCAGGTGCAGGTTGTAGGCGATGTTGCCGGCGCAGCCGCCAAATTCGCGGCGCATGTTCGGCACCAGGAACGAGACGTTCAGGATGTGCACCTTGTCCGGCAGGATGTGGTTCTTGAACTGGTCCGGGAACACCATGATGGTGTCGTAGGCGAGGGAACCACAGATCAGTGCGGACATCGGAAGTCT
>JAATFG010000024.1 GCA_015655355.1 Lysobacterales bacterium | reverse complement strand
TGCACGCGGCCAGTGCGCGGGTTGACGATGCTCGACAGCTTGTCGGTATAGGTGGAGCGCAGCTTGGCCAGCCCGCGATAATCGAGGATCAGCCGCGGCAGCTCGTGCGTGTCGGCAATCGCCTCCAGCGCTTCCTCGTTGGTGGACGGTTGGCCAGTGGGCGTCTTCAGTTTCGCCTGCAGGCCGAGTTCGTCGAACAGCACCGCCTGCAGCTGCTTGGGCGAATCGAGGTTGAATTCGTGCCCGGCCACGGCATACGACTGCTGCTGCAGTTCCAGCATGCGCTTGCCGAGCTGCTGGCTCTGCGTGCGCAGCACGTCGCCGTCGATCAGCACGCCACGGCGTTCCATCGCGGCCAGCACCGGCACCAGCGGAATCTCGATGTTTTCGTAGACGCTGCGCAACGCCGGCACGCCTTGCAGCCGCGGCCACAGCGCGAGGTGCAGGCGCAGCGTGATGTCCGCATCCTCGGCGGCGTAGCGGCAGGCGGTGTCGAGGTCCACCTGCGAGAAAGAAATCTGTTTCGCCCCCTTGCCGGCGACCTGCTCGTACTTGATCGTCTCGTAGCCGAGGTATTTCCTCGCCAGCGAATCCATGTCGTGGCGGGTGGCGGTGGCATTCCACACATAGGACTCGAGCATCGAATCGTGCCGCAGTCCCTGCACGGCGATGTCGTAGTGCGACAGGATGTTGATGTCGTACTTCGCGTGCTGGCCGAGCTTGGGCTTGGCCGCGTCCTCGAAGATCGGCTTCAGCGCGCGCAGCACTTCGTCGCGGTCGAGCTGCTGCGGCACGCCCGGGTAGTCGTGGCCGAGCGGGATGTAGCAGGCGCGCGCCGCCTCCACCGCGAACGAGATGCCGACGATGTCCGCGCGCATCGCATCGATGCTGGTGGTCTCGGTATCGAACGCGATCAGCGCCGCCGCATGCAACTGCTGCAGCCAGATCGCGAACTGCTCCGGCGTGGTGACGAGTTCGTAGTCGCCGGGAACGGACAGCTCAGGTGCCGGCGCTTCGGTAGCGACGACAAGAGTGGGTGGAGCCGCGGTGGTGGGAGTCGACCCGAATCCCGAATCCCGAATCTCGACTCCCTGGCCTTCGACCTCCAGATCCTTCAGCGCCGCCTTGAACCCGTAGCGTTCGTACATCTCGCGCAGCTTCGGGATGTCGCGTTCGCGCAGGGTCAGGTCGCTGGAATGGAGCTGCAGCGGTACGTCGGTCTTGATGGTGACCAGTTCGCGCGACAGTGGCAGGGTAGGCAGCGCCTCGCGCAGGTATTCGCCGATCTTGCCGCCGATCTTGTCCGCGTTGGCCATCACGCCGTCGAGCGAACCGTATTCTGCCAGCCATTTGGCGGCGGTCTTGGGCCCGCACTTGGTGACGCCCGGCACGTTGTCGACGCTGTCGCCGGTGAGGCTGAGGAAATCGATGATGCGGTTCGGCGGCACGCCGAATTTCTCGGTGACGCCGGCGATGTCCAGGGTGGTGTTGGTCATCGTGTTGACCAGCGTCACGCGCGGGCCGACCAGTTGCGCCAGATCCTTGTCGCCGGTGGATATCTCCACTTCCACACCGAGCGCCTCGGCCTGCAGCGCGATGGTGCCGATCACGTCGTCCGCCTCGACGCCTGGTTCGCACAGGATCGGAAAACCGAGCGCGGCGACGATGTCCATCATTGGCTGCACCTGTGCGCGCAGGTCGTCGGGCATCGACGGGCGGTGTGCCTTGTACTGGTCGTAGAGCGCGTCGCGGAAGGTGGGGCCGGGCGCATCGCAGACGAACGCAAGGTATTCCGGCTGCGCCTTCAGCGTGGCGCGCAACATGTTGACCACGCCGAACAATGCGCCAGTGGGCTCGCCGTGCGAGTTGGTCAGTGGCGGCAGCGCATGGAAGGCGCGATAGAGGTAGGACGAACCGTCGATGAGAATGAGCTTGGCCATGCCCCATTCTCGCATGCGTCGCCGGACGGCCGCGCTTCACGGAATGCCGGTGAAGGCACTGGTATGCTGCAGTACCTCGATCGAGATTGCCGCCATGAAGCATCGCCCCATGAAAGCCGCAGCCCTGCTGGCGTCCGCAAGTTTCCTGCTGACGGCGAGCGCCTTTGCCCAGACCAATCCGGCACCAACCCGTCCGTCGACCAACGCGCCGCCACCGCCGGGCATGAACGACCCGGGTGTGAAGGCGGTGGCGCCGGCCAGCGCGGCCTCCGCGTCGGCGGGCACGCTGAACCTGAAGCCGCAGTCGCTGCCTTCCATGCAGGACAACGGCTCGGCCGGCAAACCTGACAATTCGATCCCGGAGATCAAGACGCACCGGCGTGGCGATGACGTGGTCGAGGAATACAGCCGCAGCGGGCAGGTCTACATGAT
>JAATFG010000001.1 GCA_015655355.1 Lysobacterales bacterium | reverse complement strand
TTGGTGGAGCCAGGCGGGATCGAACCGCCGACCTCCTGCATGCCATGCAGGCGCTCTCCCAGCTGAGCTATGGCCCCGAACTGCCGGGTGAAACACGCAATGCGGGTTTCGGTTACTGCGAAAAGCTGGCGTCCCCACGGGGATTCGAACCCCGGTCGCTACCGTGAAAGGGTAATGTCCTAGGCCTCTAGACGATGGGGACGTCTTGAAACTTTTACCGCAATGACTTCACGATCCTAGGAATCGAAAAGTTGGTGGAGCCAGGCGGGATCGAACCGCCGACCTCCTGCATGCCATGCAGGCGCTCTCCCAGCTGAGCTATGGCCCCACGTGCCGGTGAGCCGAGCATTATACGGGCCTTTGCAAAGACCGCAAGCGTCGCGGGCACTGGTGTGCGGTGGGCGCGCGGCGTGCTGCTGCGCGGTGTGACAAGCGTGTTCGTCTCACGCGGCGCGTTCCAGCACCGGCAGTTTCGGCATCGCTTCGATGATGCTGACCGCTTCGTCGCGTTCGGCTTGCAGGCGGCACAGGACGGGGCAGCGCGCGACCATGAAATCGAGGTCGAAATTGACCCGTTCGAGCAGGAAATCGACGAAGGCGCGGATCTTCGGCGACTGGCTCTGGCCGCGTGGGAACACCGCGCTGAAATCGTATTCCGGCCCTGACCACGCCGGCAGCACGCGCTGCACGTAACCCTGTTCGACGTAGGGCTTGACGGTGAAATCGCTGGCCAGCATCAGGCCTTCGCCGCTGATCAGCGCCGCGTCCAGCGGCGCCGGATCGTTGGCCACCAGGGTCGGGTTGATGCGGTAGTCGGCGAGGTCGCCGCCGTTGCTCAGGCTCCAGAAGTAGCCATTGCCGCGGCGGTATTTCTGCATCGCCAGGGTGCGGTGGTGCTGCAGCTCGTCCGGGTGCAGAGGTTCGCCGTGGCGCGCGATGTAATCCGGGCTTGCGTAGAGTTGGGTACGCATCGTGCCGAGCTTGCGCGCGACGAGGTTGGAATCGGGCAGGTCGCCGCCGCGCAGGGCGACGTCGATTTCCTTTTCGATCAGATCCAGCGGCTCGTTGCTCAGGATCATCTCGACCCGTACCTCCGGATGGCGCGCGTGGAATTCACCGAGCAGCGGCGCGATCCAGGTGATGCCGATCGAATACGGCGCTGTCATCCGCAACCAGCCGCGCGGGCCGCTCTGCAACTGGCCGACCGCGCTTTCGGCTTCGGCCAATGCGCTGGAAATGCGCTGGCAGTGATCGAAATAGATGTTGCCCGCTTCGGTCAAACCGAGCTTGCGCGTGGTGCGATGGAGCAATTGCGCGCCGAGGCGCGTTTCCAGTTCCTGGACCTTGCGGCTGACCGTGGTCTTGGGCAGGCGCAGCGTCTTGGCCGCGGCGACGAAGCTGCCCAGTTCGACCACCTTGACGAAGATCAGGGTGTCGTTGAGATCGTGGCTCATGGGGAATTCCTTTGCGACGAATGGGAGAATTGAACCGCTGACGGGATGATTATTCCCTTCAATCCCGACTAATCAAGTACAGATTGAATCATTATCTTGTTGCCTCACCCAATGGCATGGACGAGGCAGACATGGCGCCGAAACCGAACCACGGCCCCGATCAGATGGGGCGAATCCACGATGATACAAGGCATTCCGGCCTGCTGCGCTGGTTTTCGGAAGTGATGTTCGGGCGCCGTCCGCATCAACCGGGGTTGCCGCACCTGCAGCAGGGCGTGGCCCGGCCACGCCAGCTTAACCGCAATCGGATTCTGCGTGAGCATGGGATTATCCCGGGCGTGGGAGAAAATATTTCATGAGCGGGATATTGAACCCGCCAGTTCTGGTTTTGGGCGCCAGTGGCCTGGTCGGCAGCGGCGTGGTCGCGGCGCTGCTCGAAGCCGGCAGCCCGGTGCTCGGCGTCGCCCGCGATGCCGAGCGCCTGGCCAGCTTGGCCGAACGCTTCGCCGACGAACCGGGGCTGGAACTGTTGCAGGGGTCGGTCGCCGACGAGGAACAGGCCGCGCACTTGGCCCACCGCCTGCGCTTGCTCGGACGCCCGCTGCGCGCGGTGGTCGCCTGCATCGCCGGGCCGCTGCAAAGCGGGCGCTTGCTGGATCGTTCGATCGATGACCTGCGCCGCAAGTTCGAGCTCGACGTGTTGCCACACCTGGCTGCGGCGCGGCACCTGCTGCCGTTGCTGGCCGAATCGGAGGCGCGCAGCGACGTGGAGCCGGCGCGTTACCTGCTCGTCGGTGCGACCGGCGCCGAACGCGGCTGGGCCGGTTACGGCGAAGCCTCGGTCGCCGCCGCCGCGCAGGCGATGCTGGCGAAAGTGCTGCACGAGGAAGCCGCGCCGCTCGGCGTGCGCGTGCAGATGCTGTCGCTCGACCATCCGGTGTGCAATCCCGACGATGCCGACCGCAACTGTCCGCGCTGGCCAAGCGCCTTGACCGTCGGCCGCCGCGCGGTGTCGCTGCTGTGCGAGCGCAGCGCATCGGTCACCCCGATCGTGCGTTTCTCCGCGCCGTGGACGCCGCCGCCGGTCGCGACCTTCTACCCATTGCCGGGCGATGCGCGGCAATTGAATTCCTGATCTTCCGAAGCCCGGCGCAGGCAAGCGCCAGGCGTTTTCAACTCCTCCTTCCTCCCCCAATGGAATCCACCCGATGAACCTTTCCAATTCCAACAAGAATCCGCGGCGAATGGCGCTGGCCGCATTCGCTTTCAGTGCATTGGCCGTCGCCGTGCTGGCCGGCTGCAGCCATGCCGGCAACGCAGCGATGCAGGCACCGGAAGTGAGCGTCGCGCCGGTGCTGGTCAAGCAAGTGAGCGCATGGGACGAATACAGCGGCCGCATCGAAGCGGTGCAGAACGTCGAACTGCGCCCGCGCGTGTCCGGCTACATCGATAGCGTCAACTACCGCGAAGGCCAGCACGTGAACAAGGACGACGTGCTGTTCACCATCGATGCGCGCAGCTACCGTGCCGCATTGGCCCAGGCACAGGCGCAACTGGCGCGCGCGCATGCGCAGGTCGAGCAGGCCAGCAGCGAGGCCGAACGTGGCAAGGCGCTGGTCGAGCAGAAGGCCATTTCCACCGAAGCCTACGAACAGCGCCATGCCGCCGCCGATTCCGCGCTGGCGGATTTGCAGGCCGCGCAGGCGGCGGTCGACACCGCACGGCTCAACCTAGAATGGACCCAGGTGCGCGCGCCGATTTCCGGCCGTGCCAGCCGCGCGATGGTCACCGCCGGCAACCTGGTCAGCGCCGACGGCGGCAACGTGCTGACCACGCTGGTGTCGGAGGACAAGGTCTACGTGTATTTCGACGCCGACGAAAGCGCGTTCCTGCGCTACCAGCAGATGGTGCGCGACGGCAAGCGCGGCGGCGATGCCGACGGCAAGCTGCCGGTGCAGATCGCGCTGGCCGACGAGGAAGGTTTCCCGCACGCCGGCACGGTCGATTTCCTCGACAACCAGGTCGACAGCAATACCGGCACGATCCGCGTGCGCGCGGTGCTCGACAACAGCAAGCACGAATACACGCCCGGCCTGTTCGCGCGGGTGCGCCTGCTCGGCAGCGGCGCGTTCAACGCGGTGCTGATCGACGACAAGGCGGTGCTCACCGACCAGGACCGCAAGTACGTCTACGTCGTCGACAAGGACGGCAAGGCGCAGCACCGCGACGTGCAGCTCGGCCGCCAGGCCGATGGCCTGCGCATCGTCGAGCAGGGCTTGCAGGCGGGCGACAAGGTGATCGTCGCCGGCGTGCAGAAGGTGTTCATGCCCGGCATGCCGGTCGCGGCCAAGCCGGTGCCGATGCAGGCGTCGCCGGACATCGCGATGAACTGATGCACCGAACCCTTCCCCCGCTCGCGGGGGAAGGTGCCCGAAGGGCGGAAGGGGGCAGGCCAGGCGAAGGCTTTGAAAGCTCGTTGCACATTGCATTTCAGAGCGCGTCGACTAGTACCGAGATGCGGTCAAGGCTTTCAGATATGACCGCCGATCCACCCCATAGACACTTTCCTACGCATATTCGCGGCGACCGCGGATCGTCCCCACCCAACACGGTAACTAGCATGGCGTCGCTGAAATCCCACCCAACCCAACGGAGCCGCCATGCCCAGTCAGCCCGCCGGAAAGAACTGCGGATTCACCCTCGTCGAACTGATCTTCGTCATCGCCATCGCCGCCATACTCTGCGCAATCAGCCTGCCCGCACTGGGCAGCCTGATGCACAGCGGCCAATCGCGCAGCGCGAACAGCCAGCTGATCACGGCATTGAACCTGGCGC
>JAATFG010000087.1 GCA_015655355.1 Lysobacterales bacterium | reverse complement strand
GGGCCAGATGCTTGTTCGACGCGAGCGGTTGTCGGCTGCGGGTTCGTGACCTTCAGTCACCGCGGCATCGAAGCGGACACACCGAGCAATTCGATTTCGGCCAGCGAGAACCACTGCGGATCGCTGGCCTCGGTGACGACCAATCGATAGTTCCGGTACTTTGCGGGCGTAGCCAACTGGAACGGCCGCGTGTAACGCGCCCACTCGAAATTCTCGCCGCTGCGGCGATCCAGCGTCTTCCATGTCTTGCCGTCGTTCGAGCCTTCAAGCGTCCACGCGGTCGGATGGCCGCCGCTGCTGCCGGAAGTGAGCGTGTAGAAGCTCACCGCATCGACCGGCGTCCTGGCGAACGCGTAGGTCACCGTCACCGGTTTCGCTGCGGGGAACACCGCTTCGGTACGCGAGGTGTTGTCGAACAGATCGTCGGCCTTCGCGCCGGCCGCACTCGTCGAAGCGATGCCACGGCCGGCGCCGGTGAAGTCGGCCAGCGGCGCGGGCAAGGCATTGCCCGTGGTCAGCGACGGCGGCAGCGCCGACGCATCGCTGCCCCATTTCGCCGGCTTGGGCGACATCCTGAATTCGATGTCGCCGCCTTCGGCCAGCAGGCGATGCGGGATCGCGGTGCTGTTCCAGTCCTTGCCGTTGACGCGGACGCCGGCGACGTAGACGTTGTCGCGGCTGTTGTCCGGCGCGCGGATCGTCAGCGTGCGTCCGTTCCGCAGATGCACGGTGGCCTTGGTGAACAACGGCGAGCCGATCACCAGGTCGCCGCTGCCCATCTGCAACGGATAGAAGCCCAGCGCGGCGAACAGCCACCAGCCCGAGGTTTCGCCGTTGTCCTCGTCGCCCGGATAGCCCTGGCCGATCTCCGAGCCGATGAACACCCGCGACAGCACGTCACGGACGATGGCCTGCGTGCGCCACGGCTGCCCGGCGTACAGGTACATCCACGGCACGTGGTGCGCGACCTGGTTGGAGAAGCCCAACTGCCCCAGCCGCACGTCGCGCGCTTCGACCATCTCGTGGATCACGTCGCCATAGGCGCCGGGATGCAGCGCGGTTTCGGGCGTGGCGAAATAGCCGTCCAGTTTGCGCGCCAGTCCATCGCGACCGCCGTAGAGGTTGGCCAGGCCCTGACCGTCATGCGGGGCGAGGAAGGCGAAGCCCCAACCGTCGGTTTCGGTGTAATCGCCATCGTGGTTCCAGATTTCGGGGTCGTAGTCGTGGGCGCCGGATTTCCATTTGCCATCGACCGAACGTCCCTGGAAGAACCCGATCGCCGGATCGAACACGTGCACGTAGTCGAGCGAACGGCCGCGGTAGTACGCGCTTTCCTCTTCCAGCCGCTTGCGCGGCAACGGCGGTTCGGGATCTTTCGCCATCGCCGCGAGCATGTTCGCGATGGCGTAGTCGTTGATGTTGTTTTCCAGCGACCAGGACACGCCTTCGTTCACCGAGCTCGGCGTGTAGCCGATGAACGGCGCCACGTCCATGCCCTTGCGGCCGACGTTGTCGTTCGGCGGTGCGACGGCGGCGTCCTTGATCAGTGCTTGATAGACCGCAGTTGCGTCGATGCCGGCGATGCCCTTCACGTAAGCATCGGCGAACGAGGCGTCGGCGCTGGTGCCGGTCATCAGGTTGGCGTAGCCGGGCGACGACCAGCGCGGCACCCATCCGCCGTCGCGGTAGTGTTGCAGGAAGCCGCCGATCATTTCGGTGGTGTCGTCCGGCGCGAACAGCGCATCCGCCGCCCATTCGGTGCGGTAGGTGTCCCAGAAACCGTTGTTGACGTAGAGCTTGCCGTCGGCGATCGCCGCGCCGGTTTGCGTTTCGGTCGTGCCCGCCGGGATGTTCCGGCTGGCCGAAGACTGCACCGCGTGCCGCCACGCCGGCGCGGCGTTGCTGCCGGCGTTTTCGTGCGCCGAATTCGGGTACAGGAACAGCCGGTACAGGTTGGAATACAGCGTGGTCAGCTGATCCGCGCTGGCGCCTTCGACTTCGATCACGCCCAGCTTGTCGTCCCACGCGCGCTGCGCGCGTTCGCGCACGTCGTCGAAGTTGTCATCGTCGGCGATTTCGAGCGCGAGGTTGTGTTTGGCCTGTTCGACGCTGATCAGCGAGGTGGCGATGCGCATGGTGACGGTGCGGTCCTTGCCGGCGTCGAAGCGGAAGTAGCCGGGCACGTTGACGCGCGGCTTGCCGTCTTTCGCGCCGTCGGTTGCGACCAGCTTGCCGCTGGCGCTGACCGGGCGGTCGAACCTGGCGTAGACGTACATGCGCGTCGCGCCGTTGGACAGGCCGCTGCGCGTGTCGGTGTAACCGGTCAGTTCGCCGGTGGCGGGCGACAGGAACAGGCCGCCCTGGTCGGTGGCGTTGTCGAAGATCAGGCTCGCGTCGTCGCCGGGAAAGCGGAAGCGGAACATCGCCGCGTGGTCGGTCGGCGCGATTTCCGCATGGATGCCGTTGTCCAGCCGCACGCCGTAGTAGTACGGGCGCGCGATCTCGTTCTCGTGGCGGAACGGCACGGCGCGGTCGGCACGATTGGCGGCGGGCACGCCGCCGGCCAGCGACGGCATGACCTGGAACGTCTGGCGGTCGCCCATCCACGGGCTGGGTTCGTGGCTCAGCGTCAGCGCTTGCAGGCGCGGCAGGTTCCGCGCGTCGTTGCCCCGGGCGTATTCGTAATACCAGCTCAGCGAGCCGGCATTGGTGGCCGGCGCCCAGAAATTGAAGCCGTGCGGCATCGCCGTGGCGGGAATGTTGTTGCCGCGCGAGAAGGAATCGCTGGAGTTGGTGCCGCGCGTGGTCAGCACGTAGTCTCTGGGATGCTTCGACGCGGCGGCAACCGGCACGTTGTCGATGCGGATGTCGTCCAGCCAACCACGGAAATCGGCGGCGCCGAACGGCGCCTGATAACCGAGCGAAATCCGGTCGATGGTCTTGCCCGCGGCCACCTCGCCGATGCGCGACTGCACGTGGTTCCACTGCCGCGCGTACAGCGTCTTCGATTCGCCTTGCCCGCGCGGCGACAGGATGAAGCCGTGCTGGTCGCGCGCGCCGAGTTCGGACAGCCGGGTGCCATCGGTAAAATGCAGATCGATGGCGACGAAGGTGCTCGGATAACGCAGGTCGCCATCGATGAACTGCGGGAAGACCTGGTAGGATAGCTCGGTCGCGGCGGTCACCGGGATGGAGACGTCGAACAGTTCGCGCGACACGTAGCCGTTGTCGCCGTCGGCGAGTTTCCCGCCGTATTCCAGCGAATGCACGCCGGTGAATCCGACGAGCGTCTTGGCCGTGTAGGCGGAATCGGGGCCGTCGGAGGCGTGGACGGCCAGAGCGTTCGCACCCCGGTCTTGGTTCGGTTGCGGCTCACCGGCTTCGAAGGACGACCAGAACAACGCCTTCGCCGATGCGGGCGATGCCGGTGTCGGCTCGGCTGCACGAGGCCGGGTGGCACAACCGGTCAATGCGGCGGCGAGAACGGTGCTGGCCACGAACTGCCAGCGCAGGCGGGAAGAAGAGATGGAGATCATGGCGGCGGATTCGCTGTCAGGCTGAAACGGGAACGGCGCGGCGGTTGTCCGCGCCGGAAGAACGGAGAACACCGCGTGCGGGTGGCATCACGCGCACGCAAAACCTCAACCTCGGCGCAACACCGCCAACACGTCGTGGCAGGCGCCCATGGTGTGGTAGTCGGTTTTTCCGGCGGGGCTTTTCTCGTCGTCGTACTTGCGGTTCTCGCGGTCGAGGATGCGATACCACGCGCCGTATTCGTGGTCGATCATGTGGTTCCAGGCGTAATCCCACAGCCTGTCGTACCACGCCCAATACGCTTCGCCGGCAGCGGCGCCCAGGCGCGCGGCGGTGGCGATGGATTCGGCCTGCACCCAGAAATACTTGTCGCCGTCGCAGATGAAGTTCTTGCCATCGGGCAGCGATGGGCCTTCGACGTCCTTGCGCAGCGCTTCGGGCGCGAAGCCGTACACGAGGCCGCCGAATCCGCTGTCCCATGCCGCCGCGACCGAGCGGTCGAACAGTTCGCGCGCCTTCGGCACCGGCCAATCGGCGGCACGGCCGGCGTCGCGCAGGTGGCCATCGAGGATCAGCAGCAGCTTGGCCCACTCGGTCTGGTGGCCGGGCTGGAAACCCCACGGGCGGAACAGGTGCTTCGGGTCGTCGCGGTGATAGTCGGTGTCGACGTTCCAGTTGACGTCGTAGTGCTCCCATACCAGACCGTCGCATTGCGCGGCCTGGCGGCGGGTCATGTTGTTGGCGAGCAGCAGGGCACGGTCGAGGTAGCGCGCGTCGTGGCTGGCTTCGTACGCGGCGAGCATCGCTTCGCACATGTGCATGTTCGCGTTCTGGCCGCGGTAGGCGCTGAAGTGCCAGTCGCGGTCGGCCTCGTCCTTGTACAGGCCGGCGGCTTCGTCCCAGAAGCGTTGCTGCAACAGGTTCCATTGCTCGTCCATCCACGGCTTGGCTTCGTCGATGCCGGCTTTCACCGCGACCGAATACGCCAGCAGCACGAAGGCGCCGCCGTAGCAGTGCTGCGTCGCATCTTCAGGCTGGCCGTCGCGCAGCGTCCAGAAGTAACCGCCGCTTTGCGGGTCGTGGTGCTTGTCGCGCAGGAAGGCGAGGCCGTGGCGCGCGGCCTTGAGGTATTCGTCGTGCAAGGCCGGATCTTCGCCGCCGAATTCGTTGGCGGCCATCGCGTAATTGAAGACGAAGCGCGTGCTGCTGACCAGGTGCCGGTGCGAAGCGTCGTAGACGCGGCCGTCGTCCTTGAAATAGTGGAAGAAGCCGCCGGCCGGATCGATGCAGTGCGGATGGTAGAACGCCATCGTGCGGCGGATGTGGTCGCGCAGGAAGGCTTCGCTGCGGAAGCTGTCGTGCGCGGGAATCGGTTGGTTCATTGCAATCACTTCGGTTGAGGGGAAACGGGATCGGCGTGCACCGCATCGGCCAGCGAACGCAGGTGCAGCGACTGGCGCAGCGTCTCGAGGCCGGCATTCGAGGCCACGTGCAGGGAAACGCTTTCGCCCGGCAGCAGGCTCAGCGCATTGTCGGAAAGTTCGGCGTCGTTGTCGCCGAAGTCGATCCACAGCGCGCGCACGAGCTTGTCCGCGTGCAGGTCGAGCGCATAGCCGTCGCCGTCGCGGCGCAATTCGGTGCGCAGGTTCGGATCGGGCCACGCGATTTCCTTCGCTGGCCTGAAATACACGATGCCGCGCGTGGGCGCTTCGCTTTCGACGCGCAGATCGAATGTCGCGACGGTGCGCGACGGATCGACCTTGCCGAGCAGATCGGCATCGGCGTAGTCGGCGAACTTCGTTGCCGACAATGCCGGCAGTTCGACCAGCTGGCGTTCGTCGCGCAGGATTTTTCCGTCCAGCGTCAGTACTTGCAGATGCAGTTCGCCGCGCAGGGCCCGGGTGCGGTCGTTGAGCAGGCTCACCTGCGTCCTGCCTTGCGCATCGCGCAGCGCGGCCACCGCGACCGGCGCGAAGAAACGCCGCGCATGGAATTGCAGCGCCTTCCAGCGCCCGAACCAGTCGATGCTCGACCACGATGCGCCCGGCCACACGTCGTTGAGCTGCCAGAACAGCGAACCCATCGTGTACGGGCGGCTGGCGCGGTGGTGCAGCGCGGCCAGTTCGATGCCCTCGGCCTGCATCGCCTGGCTCAGGTAGGCGAAATCGCCGAAGTCCTTCGGTTCGCCGAATTCCATGCGCACGTATTTCAGCAGGCGCTCGTTGCCCTTGCCGGCGAGGAATTTCTGGTGCGCTTCGATCACCGGCGAATCGATCGATTGTTCGTAGCGTATGGCGAACGCATCGATCGTGCGCGGCGACGGCCATGCTTGAAGGCCGTATTCGGACATGAAGCGCGGAGTGATTTCGAGGTACTTCGTCGGCGGATACGCCGGATTGCCCCACACTTCCCAGTAATGCATGTCGCCGCTGGTGGGCGTGTTGGCGACTTCGGCGAGGTCATCGCTTGGCGAACTGGCCCAGTACGCGATGCCGCCGCCTTCCTGCGCGACGATTTCGCGCAGATCGTGGCCAAACAATTGCACGTAGCCGTTCCAGACTTTTTGAGCGAACGCGGGCTCGGCGGTTTTCAACTCATCGGCCTGGCCCCAGTATTTCCACGCGACCTCTTCCTCGTTGTTGCCGCACCACAAGGCCAGGCTCGGATGATTGCGCAGGCGCCGCACCTGTTCGCGCGCTTCGGCGACCACGTTGTCGCGGAACGCGTTGTCGTAGGCCGGCGGCATGCCGCCGCCGAACATGAAATCCTGCCAGACCAGCAGGCCGAGTTCGTCGGCCAAGTCGAAGAAGTCGTCGCTCTCGTAGTAACCGCCGCCCCAACTGCGCAGGAAATTCATGTTGGCGTCGCGCGCCGATTGCAGCACGCGGCGCAACTGCGCCCGGGTCACGCGCGGCGCGAACATGTCGAACGGGATCACGTCGGCGCCCTTGGCGAACACCGGAATGCCGTTGACCTCGAAGTAAAAGCTGCGGCCTTGCGCATCCGGGTCGCGGTGCAGTTCGATCTTGCGCAGTCCGGTGCGGCGTTCGATGCGCGCGCGCGTTTGCCTGGCGTCGCCGAGTTCCAGTTCGTAGCGATACAAGGGCTGCGCACCATAGCCGTTCGGATACCAGCGCTGCGGCGCGTTGATGTGCATCGGCACCGACACCTTACTCGTGCCTGCGGCGACGGCGATGTCGCGCTGGGTGATGCGCGTGCGCGTGCCATCCGGCGCGGTTTGCCACAGGCGCAGGCGATAGTCGCCGGCGTGCATCGCATCGAGCGTGGCAATCGCGGTGATGTTCGCGCTTGCTTCGCTCACCTCGTCCTGGCGCAGTTGCAGGTCGTCGATGCGCAGGTCGTTCCAGCTTTCCAGCCTTACCGGTTTCCACAGGCCGGCGGTGACGTAGCGCGGCCCCCAGTCCCAGCCGTAGTGGTAACCGGGCTTGCGTGCGAAGTTGGCGGTCATCGCGTCGCGCGGTTCGTCGCCGTAGGGCGAGGGGAAATTGCCGCCGAGTTTGTGCGGCATCGCCTGCACCTGCGGCAGTAGCATTGTGATGGGTGAATGGAACACTACGCGCAATTCGTTGCCGTGCGCGTGCAGCTTGCCCTGCACCGGCACGCGCCAGGTGCGGAAGGCGTTGTTCGCATCGAGCAGTTTTTCACCGTTGAGCCAGACTTCGGCGAAAGTGTCGAGGCCGCCGAACACCAGGTCGCTGCGCGCGTCCTGCAAGGCTTCGCGCGGCGCGTCGAAGGTGGTGCGGTATTCCCAGTTCGCCAGGCCGATCCATTGCAGGCCGGCTTCCGCCGCGCCGACGTAGGGGTCGGGGATGAACTTGTTTGCAAGCAGGTCGGTGTGCACGGTGCCGGGCACCGTGGCGGCGTGCCATTGCGCGGCGTCGGCATGCGCGGGCGCTTGCGCGTCATCCGGTTGCAGGCGGAATTGCCAGCCGTGGTCGAGCGGCGTCGTCAGCGGTTCGGCGGCGAAGGTGGCGGCAGCGAACAGCAGCAGGCACAAGCCCGACAGCAAGCGCAACGGCGATGCGTTGCGGGACGGGAATTCATGCAAACCGATCGTCGTCATGGTTCAGGGGGCCTGTGCTTTCCAGTGCGCATCGATGAAGGCCTGGTGCGTCGGCATCGCATCGACGTAGCCGGCCAGCATGCGGCGCACGCCTTCGACGTGTTCGACCAGCCTGTCCTCCGGCATTTCATCGACGATCGGGTGGTAGCCGCGCGGCACGATGCGCTGGCCCAGCATCACCTGCACCCAGTTCGGCAGGGCGAAGAAATCCTCGCCGTTGCGGAAGTAGCGGCCGTCGTGGCGGAACAGTTCCAGCGCTTCGTGCAGCGAATCGGGGATCGACATGGTGCGGCAGTAATCCCAGAACGGCGTGTCGTCGCGATCGGTGGCGTGGTAGTGCAGGATCAGGAAATCGCGCACGCGCTCGTACTCGAACGCGGATTCGCGGTTGTAGCGTTCGCTCAGCAGCGGGCTGAAGTCGCGCTTGGGGAACAGGCTGAGCAGGCGGCCGATGCTCGATTGCGCCAGATAGATGCTGGTCGATTCCAGCGGTTCGAGGAAGCCGCTGGCCAGCCCCAATGCGACGACATTCTTGTTCCAGAACTTCCGGCGCATGCCGGTGGTGAAGCGCAGTTGCAGCGGATCGGTCAGCGCCTTGCCGTCGAGATTGGCCAGCAGCGTCGCCGCCGCTTCATCGTCTCTCAGGTATTCGCTCGAATACACGTAGCCGGTGCCGATGCGGTGTTGCAGCGGAATGCGCCACTGCCAGCCGGCGCTGCGTGCGGTCGCACGGGTGTATGGCGTCAACGGGCCGTCGCCGCTTTCGCTGGACAGCGCCACCGCGCGGTTGCACGGCAGCCAGCGGGTCCAGTCGATGTAGCCGGTTTTCAGCGCCTGTTCGATCAGCAGGCCGCGGAAGCCGGAGCAGTCGATGAACAGTTCGCCTTCGATCACTTCGCCGCTTTCCATCGTCACCGATTCGACGAAGCCGTCTTCGCCGCGCTGGTTGACGCCGACGACCTTGCCTTCGGTGCGCTTGACGCCGCGCTTCTCCGACACTTCGCGCAGGTAGCGCGCGTACAGGCTGGCGTCGAAGTGGTAGGCGTAGGCGATGTCGGCCAGCGGCGCGCCGGCGGGCGCGTCGCGTTGGCGGGCGACGAACTTGTTTTGCGGCGCCATCACCGTTTGCAGCGAATAGTCGCCGATGGCGGAAGCGCGTCCCTGCAGGAACAGCTTCAGCCAGAACTGGTGGAACGGCAGCGGCCCGAGCGAGCGGCCGAGGGTGCCGAAGCCGTGGACGTAGCTGTCGCCGAGGCGGCCCCAGTCGCGGAACTGGATGCCGAGCTTGATCGTGCCCTGGGTGCGCTGGACGAACTCGGTTTCGTCGATGCCGAGCAGTTGCCCGTTGAACAGGCGGATGTGCGGCACGCTGGCTTCGCCCACGCCGACGATGCCGATTTCCCCGGATTCGATCAAACGAATCGCAGCGCCCTTGCCCAGGTAGGTGGCCAGCGCCGCGGCCGCCATCCAGCCGGCGCTGCCGCCGCCGACGATGACGACGCTGCGGATCCGGTTGTCGCTGTCGCTCACGGACGGTTCCTTTGGCATGGCGTTGGGAGTGTGCTCGCCGCGGGCATCGGCGACAACGTGGTCGCGACGGGGAGGATCACGCGTCGGAGGGAGAGAGGGCGACGCGGCGAGCACACTCCCAACGCGATCCTTCGCGTTGGTCGGAGAAATCCCCCGCGCCACATGGCGCGGGGGATGCGGGACGACGTCAGAACTTGTAAGTCAGGCCCAGGTACGCGATGCGGCCGGCGTAGCTGTTGGAGTAGAAGCGGTCCTTGGTGTCGTTGCCCAGGTACGAGCGCGTCTCTTCCTTGGTCAGGTTCAGCACCGAGGCGGTCATGCTGAACGCGTCGGTGAAGTTGTACGCCGCGTTGACGTCGATCTGCTGGTACGGCTCTTCGTAGACGTTCAGGCCGTTGATCAGGCCATCGACCACTTCGCCGCGGCGGTTGTACGAGGCGCGCAGCAGCAGCTTCCTGTTCTCGTAGAACACGGTGAAGTTTTCCTGGTTCCTGGCGCTGCCGACCAGCGGCGACTTGCCGATCTTGGTGCCGTCCTCGAGGGTGATGGCCGCTTCGTTGGTGTCGTTGTAGGTGTAGTTGAGCTGGAAGCCGAGGCCGAAATCCAGGGTGTGCTGCGCATACAGTTCGATGCCCTGGGAGACGCCGTCGCGGCCGCCGGCCTGGGTCGAGTAATTCTGCACCGTGACCGGATTCTGCACGTCCACCGGCACGCCGTTGAACTCGATCTTGCTGGCATCGATGCGCATGGTCACGTCCTGGATCACCGGCACCGCGAAGTTGCTGACGTTCTTGCGGAACAGATCGAGGCCAACCACCGAACCGGGATGGAAGTACCACTCCAGGCCGAGGTCGTACTGGTCGGCCTTGTACGGTTCCAGATTCTTGTTGCTGCCGCTGCCGTACCAGCCTTGTTCGTCGGCGCCGCCGGTCAGGCGGCGGTCGTTGATGTATTCCTGGCTGTAGTAGGACAGGTTGCCCGGCGCGGCGATGTCGGCGTAGCTCGGGCGCGAGACCACCTTCGACGCGGCCGCGCGCAGCAGCAGATCGTCGGTCAGGTCGTAGGCGAGGTTGAAGCTCGGCAACACGTCGGTGTAGGTGCGGTCGAGCGCGCTGACCACGTACGACGACCTGTGCCCGCTGCCCGGATTGGTCTGGCTGTCCGGCAGTCTCCAGTAATGCTCGCTGCCGCAGTAGCTGCCGTCGGGCGCGCCGGTGGGCATGCCGTCGCCTTGCGCGCAGGCCAGCGGATTGCCGTCGGCGCCGTCGTAGAAGTAGTCGTTGTAGTAATCGATCTGGTCGGTGGAGTCGGCATGCTGCTGCGTGCTCACCAGGCGCACGCCGACGTTGCCGCGCAGGCGGTCGGTGCGGAAGTTGGCCTGCAGGTAGGTGGCGTAGATCTTTTCGTCGACGTTGTAGACGAAGTTGGGCTCGACCCGGGTCTGCATCGGCCCGTAGGTCTTGTTCAGGTAGGCGATGTAGGCCGGATAGTTGATCGCCGGGAACGCGCTGGCATCGATGCCGCCGGCGAGATTGCCGAGCGAATGGATGAAGTCCGGCGAGAACTGGGTGGCCAGGTCATTGCATTGGCCATTCCAGTACCGGTTGTCGTAATCGCCGGGATCGGTGCCCGGGCATGCCCAGTAGCTGTTGCCGGTGTTGCGGTGGATGCCGCCGTCGCGGTACTTCAGGCCGAATTGCAGCGAATCGAGAATGCCCAGGTCGGTGTGCCAGGTGGTGTCGATCTGCGCGTATTTCTGCTGGGTGGTGTTGCGCGTCCACGACGAGCCGGTCGAGCCCAGGTCGATTTCCTCGATGCCGTTCTTCAGGTTCGCCATCAGTTCGGGCGAGAAGGCCATCGTCGGCGTGCCGGCCAGATTCCACGCGCTGGCGTAGTTGCCGAGCGTGTAGATCGGGGTCGTCGAGCCATCGGGATTGTTGATTGTCCCGGTTTGCTTGCGCGGTTTGATCGGCATGGAGAACTGCAGCGACGGACCGCCGCTGGCCCAGGTGCGGCCGGCCTTGATGTCGGCATCGACGGTTTCGCCGTGCCATTCGGCTTCGAGGTCGAAGGTCTGCGACTTGGCCTTTTCGATGTTGTAGCTGCCGGTGATCTGCGGCGTCGGGATGGTGCAGTCGTCCGCGCCGAAACCGCCGGTGTTCGCCAGCCCGCCCTGTCCGGCCGAATAGCCGTCGCAGTAGTAGGTCTTGCCCGGATGCGCGCCGTAGTTCGCGCCGGTGACGATGGTGCCGCTGGGGTCGAAGCTCAGGCCGTCGAGCATGCGGCCGCCGGGCCAGTTGCCGTCGCCTGAGTAGCGGGCGAGGTTCCATTCCGGAATCTTCAGCGTGTTGGTCTGCGAGTTCTGCGACAGGTCGAAGCGGAAGTAGTTCGCGGTCAGGGTCAGGTTGTCGGTCGGCTTGAACTGGAAGGTGGCCTGCCCGCCCTTGCGCTCGCGGTCTTCCTCCTTGACGTCGAGGTTGACCGAGGTCGGCATCATGAAGTTGCTGTAGTAGTTGCCGCTCTGGTCGTAGAAGCCGGATTCGCCCCACCAGTAGCTGTTCATCCCGGACGGCTTGCCGTTGACGTCGGTCGCCGGGTGCGCGTCGTAATCGTCGCCGTACCACTGCCAGTTCTCGGTGCTGGCGCCCAGGGTGCGGGTGGTGCGCTTCTGGTCGCTGTAGCCGACGAAGAAGCCGAAGCGGTCGTCCTTGTCGTGCCAGGCATACGAGCCGGAGTATTGCCCGTCGGTCTTGTGGGTGGTGTCGGCCCAGGTCCCTTCGGCGGTGACGTAGCCGGTGTTCGATTCCATCTCCAGCGGCTTGCGCGTGTGCAGGATCACGGTGCCGCCGATGCCGCCTTCGTCGATGCGCGCTTCCGGCGTCTTGAACAGCTCGGCGCTGGACAGCATGTTCGACGGCAGCAGGGTGTAGTTGAACGAACGCGTCGGGTCGCCGTTGGATTCGGCGGTGGCGATGTAGTTGCCGTTCAATTCGGTCAGGGTCAGTTCCGAGGACAGGCCGCGCACGCTGACGTTCTTGCCTTCGCCGCCGTCGCGGCTGACGATCACGCCCGGCACGCGCTGCAGCGCGTCGGCCACGTTCTTGTCCGGGAACTTGCTGACGTCCTCGGCGGTGACCACGTCGACGATCGCGTTGGCGTCGCGCTTCTGGTCCAGGCTTTTCTCGATCGAATAGCGGTAGCCGGTCACGGTGACCGTGTCCAGGTCGGTGGCGGCATTGCCGGACGTTGCCGACGTGGCGCTCTGCGCGGTGGGTGCCTGCGCATCGGCGGGCGTGGCGGCGGTCTGCCGGGCGAAGCCGCTGACCGGCAGTGCGGCGACGGCTACCAATGCCACGGTGATGGCGGTGGACAGCGTGTTTCGGGTGCAGGCTTGCTTCATTGCAGTTCCCCTCTCTCCTGGGTGGAATGAACGTGGATGGCGCTGGATTTGGATCGATCCAAAAATCAGCCTGAGAAAAACCCGCCGGATTGCTCCGTGCCTGTTGCCGGTATCGCGAAACGTCTGGCACACGGGATCGGCATCGGATTTTTGGATCGATCTAATTTGGTGGGCAAATGTGTATCACGATGTGCGCGGCAACGCATGCTGCTGCGCAGCAGCGATCAGGCGGCGACGGTTTCGCCGAGCAGGGCCAGCGCTTCGGCATGGCTCGGCAGCGCGGCGAACGCGCCGTGGCGGGTCACCGCCAGCGCGCCGCAGGCCGAGGCATAACGCAGGCAGCGCTCGAGCGCGCGGGTATCGGCGAGGAACGCGTCGAAACCGCGTGCGTCGACGCCATGGCGCTGCAATTGCGACAACAGGCCGCCGATGAAGGCGTCGCCGGCGGCGGTGGTGTCGATGGCCTTGACCGTGAAGCTGGCGACTTCGCCGTTGTGCTCGCGCACGTGCCAGCGCAGCGGTGCGCCGCCGTCGGTGATCAGGACCAGACGCGCATTGCGCAACAGGCGCGCGATGACTTCGCCGTCGCCGAGGCGGCCTTCCCGCAGGTAGTCCAGCTCCTCGCGCGAAAGCTTGACCAGATCGGCCGCCTCCAGCGCTTGCCACAACACGCGAAGTCGCGGCGCGGCGTCGGGCCACAACGCCGGGCGCAGGTTGAGGTCGATGCTGACCAGCGCGCCGGAGGCGCGCGCGCGGGCCATGCCCGACAGCGTCGCCGCGGCGATCTCGGCATCGGTCAGGCTGTTGCTGCACACATGGAAAATGCCGGCCCCGGCAAAGCAGGCGTCGTCGAAATCCGCGTCGCGGAACAGCAGGTCGGCGGCCGGCGGGCGATAGAAGCTGAAGCTGCGCTCGCCGTGCGCATCGAGCGAGACGAAGGCCAGCGCGGTGCGCGCGACGGCGGTGCGGCGCACGTAGCGCACGCCGGCGCCGGCGTCGCGCAGGCTGTCGAGCAGGAAGTCGCCGAACATGTCCTCGCCGAGCATGCCGACGAATTCGCATTGCCCGCCCAGTTTCGCCACCGCGACCGCGGCATTGGCCGGCGCACCGCCGGCGAACTGGCGGAAGTTGCGGGCTTCGCCGGGTTGCGGCGGTTCGGCGAGGAAATCGATCAGGGCTTCGCCGAAACAGACGATGGTGTTGGTGCGCGTGTCAGGCATGGGGAGTGCTGTTCCGTTCGGTCAGTTGCACGGGCACGATCACGGTGCGGCGCGGCAGCGACGGTGTCGCGGCGCGTTGCAGCAGCAACTCCGCGGCCTGTCTGCCGCGTGCGCGCGGATCGGCGTTGATGGTGGTGAGCGGCGGCAGGCCGACCGCCGCTTCGGGGATGTCGTCGAAGCCGGTGACCGCGAAGTCGTCGCCGGGACGCCGGCCCAGGCGCGCAAGGCCGAGCATCAGCCCTAGCGCGACGGCGTCGTTGTAGCAGACCGCCGCGGTCGGTTGCGGCGACGCGGCGGCGAACAGTGCATCGGCGTGGGTGTTGGCTTCGAGCCGGGTCGGCGCGGTTTCGATCATCAGGTGCGGATCGGCCTTGATCCCGGCGGTCTTCAGCGCGTCCTGGTAGCCGAGGCGGCGTTCGCTGCACGAACTTGAATCGGCATGGCCGCCGTAGAACGCGATGCGGCGATGGCCGAGCGCGAGCAGGTGTTCGGTCGCGCGGCGCGCGCCAGCTCGGTTGTCGAGGCCGAGGAAGTCGTAGTCGAGCCTGGCCATCGGGCTGCGCACCAGTTCGCGGTTGAACACCAGCAGCGGGGTGTGCGGGCCGAGCACCGGGGCGAGATCGGCGACGCTGCTGTTTTCGGCCGGCGAGAGGATGATGCCGGCCGGATGATGTTCCATCAGCGAGCCCAGCACCTGGCGTTGCCGCGCCGGCGATTCGTTGCTGCTGCCGAGCAGGGTGACGTAGCCCTTCGCGCCCAGCGCTTCGTCGACGCCGGCGGCGAACTCGGCGAAGAACGGATTGGACAGGTCGTTGATCACCAGCGCCACCGCGCTGGACACGCGCTGGCGCAGGTTCGCCGCGGCGCGGTTGTACACGTAGCCCTGGCGCTGCATTTCCGCTTCGACCGCGCGGCGGGTATCGGCATGCACCAGCGGGCTGCCGCGCACCACCAGCGACACCGTGGCGCGGGAAACCCCGCAGGCCCGTGCGATGTCGTTCAGAGTGATGCGACGCGGTTTGTCCAAGTCCCTTCCCGACTGGTTTGGATCGATCTAAAACATTTATGCTATGAAAACGCCCGGGCCGCAAGTGGCCGGGGTCACTGTTTCATTTTCCAGACTGATGGCGGCTGCGAGAGGTCGCACCAAAACGGTGGAAGCATGCACGGATTCGAGGTTTCAAAGTGGTTCGGCTTGTCGCGGAGTTTGGCACGTTGCGCGTTGCTGGTGGCCGTGCTGGCGCCATCGGCGCAGGCCGGCGAGGGCCTGACGGCGCAGGTCAACACCTTCATCGGCACGCGCGAGGAAGGCAACACCTTTCCCGGTGCGTCGGCGCCGTTCGGGATGATCCAGGTCAGCCCGGTCGGTTCGCATTACGCCGGCTGGCGCGACGGCGACCAGAAGATCCGCGGCTTCGGCCATTCGTTCCTGTCCGGCGCCGGCTGCTGGGAGCAGGGCGGGCAGGTGGTGGTGTTGCCGGTGACCGGCACGATCGGCCCCGGCGGCGATTTCGACACGCGTGATGCGAAGAACTTCGATTACCGCAAATACGCCTCGCACTACACTGACGATGGCGGTGCCGGACAGGCTGGCTACTACAGGACGAGGCTCACCGACTACGGCGGCATCGATGTCGAAGCCACCGCGCTGACCCGCGCCGGCGCCGAGCGCTACACCTTCCCCGCAAGCGCGAAGCAGGGCCATGTGCTGGTCAACGTGTCGCAGGCCAACGAAAAGCATCGGGTGATCGGCAGCCAGGTGTGGGTGGTCGGCGACCGCGCGGTCGAAGGCAAGATCACCACGTCCAGTTTCTGCGGCGGGCACGAATACAGCACCTGGTTCCGGATCGAATTCGATCGACCATTCAAGTCCTTCGGTGTATGGGGCCAGAGCGGCGGCACGCCGGGCGCGCGCAGCAACATGGAAAGCGAATACACGCCCTACAACGGTGCGTGGCTGAGCTTCGATCTGGCGGACGGGCACCGCGTCACCGCGACCAGTGCGATCTCGCACGTCGATCTCGAAGGTGCGCGCGCCAACCTGCGCGCCGAAGGCGAGAAGGACGGCAAGCCGCTCGCGTTCGACGCGATGCGCAAGGCCGCGCAGCAGGCATGGCAGCGCGAACTGGCGAAGATCCGCATCACTGGCGGCAGCAACGACGACCGCACCGTGTTCTACACCGCGCTGTACCACGCATTGCTGCAACCGCTGACCGGCAGCGACGCCGATGGCCGCTATCGCGGATACGACGACAAGATCCATGTCGCCGATGGCTGGACGTACCACGAGTTCTATTCGCTGTGGGACACCTACCGTTCGCAGAACCAGTTGCTGGCGCTGATCGAACCGCAGCATTCGCGCGACATCGGCCGCTCGCTGCTGGCGATCGACGCGCAGGGCGGCTGGCTGCCGAAGTGGGGCTACGCGAACTTCGACACCAACACGATGACCGGCGATCCGGTCACGCCGTTCCTCGTCGATCTGTGGCGTTATGGCGCTTTGAAGGGCGTCGAGGACGAAGCGTGGACGGCGCTGCGCAAGAACGCGTGGGGCGTGCCGCCGCTGCAATCGCGCTTCGAGGGCCGCGCCGGCAACGACAACTACCTCAAGCACGGCTTCGTGTTCTTCGACCGCACCTTCCCGGCGAAGGGCATGGACGTGGACCCGCAGAACGGCGCGTCGGCGACGCTGGAATACGCGCTGTCCGATTGTTCGTTGTCGCTGCTGGCAGGCGCACTCGGCAAGGACAACGATGCGGCAGCCTTGCGCGCGCGCGGCGGCAACTGGCGCAACGAATGGGATGCGGATCTGCACGAAGCGGATTCCGGCTTCACCGGTTTCCCGCGGCCGCGCAGCGAGAACGGCGACTGGTTCGCCACGCCGGATGGCGGCTACAGCCCGCGCTCGCCCTATGGTTTCCACGAAGGCACGGCGTGGCAGTACCAGTGGCTGGTGCCGCAGGACGTGCCGGATCTGGCGCAGGCAATGGGCGGCAACGACGCGATGGGCAAGCGCCTGGACGCGTTCTTCGCCTACGACGAACTGCTGGCCGATCCGCAGCACGCGGCGCGCAAGGCCTGGGTGGATGGCGCGTATTCGTATTACGGCCAGTTCCGCTACAACCCGAACAACGAACCGACCATGCACGTGCCGACGCTGTATAGCCTGATCGGCCAGCCGTGGAAGACCGCGACCGTGCTGCATGCGGTGCAGACCTTGTTCACCAACGCGCCCGATGGCGTCACCGGCAACGACGACCTCGGCACGATGTCGGCGTTCTACCTGTTCGGCGCGATCGGCTTCTCGCCGCTGATGCCGGGCACGGGACAGATGCTGCTGCATCCGCCGCGTTTCGACCGCGTCGACATCGCGCTTGATGGCGGCAAGACCCTGGTGGTCGAGGCCGCGGGGGCACGCGCGCCGCAGCCGCGCTATGTTGCCGCAGCCAGCTTCGATGGCCGTGCGCAGACCGCGGTATGGCTGGACGTGGACAGGCTCAGGCAGGGCGGCACGCTCCGCTACGAGTTGGCCGATGCCGCGGACGCGCGCGGCTGGGGCACGCATGCGGCGGATGCGCCGCCGGCCGCGTGTCCCGCCGGCGCGGCGTTGGCCAGATAAGGTCTTCATCCACGGCTGCGGGCGGCACGTCCGCCGGCGCTGTCGCATGGCGCCGTGGGGCAAGGGCAGTGGACGGGCGGAAATGGTAATCTGCGAGGCTCCGGAGCCGGGGATTCGTGGCCCGGCCCCATTCAGATTTTCGAGACCCGAGAGATGAGCGATTCCGGCAATACCACCCTGCTGTTGTACAAGAAGATCGACGTGCTCAACCGCGAGGCGCACAAGCACCTGCGCCTGCGCCAGGCCACCGACTGCCGCTTCGCCGCGGACATCCATTTCACCCCGCTGACCGGCGCCGAGTTCTTCCTCGCCGCGCGCCATTACCCGATCCTGTTCGTCGGCGAGGGCGACAACCTCGCGCCGATCGCCCTGCTGGGCCTGCAGCCGGGCCAGAACACCTTCGTCGGCGCCGACGGCCAGTGGGAAAAGAACGCCTACATCCCGGCGTTCGTGCGCCGTTATCCGTTCGTGCCGGCGCCGCAACAGGGCGCCGAGGGCTTCACCATCTGCTTTGACAGCGAATGCGACGGCTGGAACGACAGCGAAGGCCTGGCGCTGTTCGATGCCGACGGCAAGAACACCAAGTTCCTCGACGACACCATCAGCTTCCTCGGCAATTTCACCGCCGAAGCCGAGCGCACCAATGCCTATGTCGCCAAGCTCAAGGAACTGGACCTGTTCGCCGACCGCAGCCTGCAACTGCGCAGCGCCGGCGGCGAGAACTTCACCTTGCGCGACTTCAAGACCATCGACGAGGAGAAGTTCGCCAAGCTCGATGACGCGCAGGTGCTGGAACTGTACAAGGCCGGCTTCCTCGGCTGGATCTACGCGCATCTGATGTCGCTGGGCAATGCCAACCAGTTGTTCGATCGGCATCTGGCGGTCAAGGCCGGCATGCACTGAAGCGTGGCATCGCGCTGCAGGCATGAAAAACCCGCCGGAAGGCGGGTTTTTCGCATCGCGAGGACCACGTCCGCTTATGCGGGGCGGCTGAATTTCAGCGGACGCATGCCGCGCCGGGCGCGTTCGCCATCGGTGTGCGTGCCGTGGATTTCGAGCAGGCGCGGCGGCATCGTGGCGATCTCGGCCACGTCTTGCGCGGCCTGCGACAGGTGCGACAGCGCGCGCGCGTAGACGCTGCGCTTGAACATCACCACGTGCTCGACCGGGTACCAGAAATCGACCCAGCGCCAGTGGTCGAATTCGGGCTTGTCGGTGGCATCCAGGCACAACTGCTCTTCGCCGCAGTTCATCCGCAGCAGGAACCAGACCTGCTTCTGGCCGATGCAGACCTGCTTCTCGTCGTGGCGGATCGCGCGCGCGGGCAGCCGATAGCGCAGCCAGCCGGGGGTGGCGCCGAGCACTTCGACGTGCTCGGGCAACAGGCCGGTTTCCTCCTGCAGTTCGCGGTACATGGCTTCCACCGGGGTCTCGTCGGTGTTCATGCCGCCCTGCGGGAATTGCCAGCCGTCCCGGCGCACGCGGCGTGCCCAGAACACGCATCCGTCCGGGCGCATCAACACGATACCGACATTGGGTCGGTAGCCGTCCGGGTCGATCATGCCGGACTCCTAAAAATCAACTGTCTGCGACTTTGCCACGGTGCGCGTGAAGCCGGCAAGTCCAAACTAGATTTCCGTGGGCGCGGCCCTGGCGACCTGCGACAGATGCAGTTGCAGCGCCATGCGCGCGCGGGCGAACTCGGCGATGATCCGCGCCACCGCGGCGGCCGGGTATTCGAGGCTGCCGGCGCGCGCGCCCAGCTCGACGCGCTTGGCCGCTTCGGACAGGGCCAGCGCGCCGACGTTGGCGCTGGACGATTTCAGCGTGTGCGCGGCCGAACGCAGCGCTTCCATGTCGCCGGCGCCGTTGCTGGCGTCTTCGAGCTGGGCGATCAGGCGCGGCGCGTCGTCGAGGAACAGGCGGATGATCCGGGTCACTTCGGCGCCGACGATTTCCT
Source organism: Lysobacterales bacterium (assembly GCA_015655355.1). Taxonomy (GTDB): domain Bacteria; phylum Pseudomonadota; class Gammaproteobacteria; order Xanthomonadales; family Xanthomonadaceae; genus Pseudoxanthomonas_A. Next base: position 17,143 of record JAATFG010000087.1, on the reverse strand, counting down.
GCAGGTCGTCGAGCACGCTGCGGTCGAGTACCGGATCGCTGCTGTTGTGGGTACTCGGCTCGGGCAGGGGGGCGGGTTCGGTCACGGCGGCGGTCTCCGTCTTGGCTTCCGGCGGGGCGGTGGATGGGGTGGCCAGCCAGCGGCCGAGGATGGCCTCCAGCTGGTCGCGCGAGACCGGCTTGGTCAGGTAGTCGTCCATGCCGGCGTCGGTGCAGTTCTGGCGGTCGCCCATCATCGCGTTGGCGGTGATGGCGATGATCGGCAAGCGCGGCTCGCCGGATTTGGCTTCGTATTCGGATTTGGCTTCGTATTCGCGCCACTGGCGGCTGGCGGCGTAGCCGTCGAGCACCGGCATCTGGCAGTCCATCAGCACCAGCTGGTAGCGGTGCGCGCGCATCTTGTCCAGGGCGATCTTGCCGTTGCCGGCGTGGTCGCACTTGTATCCGAGCGAATTGAGCAGGGCCTTGGCGACGGCCATGTTGACCGGGTTGTCCTCGACCAGCAGCAGCTTCGGTTCGGCGTCGCTTTCGGCGGGCGGGTCGGCTTTCGGTTGCGGCGCGGCTTGTGCTGGAAGGATGTCGGTTTCGGGGCCGTCGCCGATCGCGAACCGGGCCGGCTCGCGCTTCGGTTCCTGCACCGGTCGCGGCCTGGGCGCGGCGACGGTGGGGGCCAGGCCCGGCGTGGGCTTGGGCAGGTCCGACAGCGAATTCGGGTCGAGCCTGACCGCGGCCAGTGCCGAGGCCAGTTCGGCGGCGATCGGATCGATCGCCGCCGTCGCCGGTCTGGGCGGGGCCGGTGCGGGTTTCGGCGCTGGCGGGGCGAGCGGTTGCAGTGGCGGCAGCTCGGCCAGTGGCACTCGTTCCGGTTCGACCGTGCCGAGGATCGGCCGGGCATTGGTCGCTTCGATCACGCTTTCCGCGGTCTGCGGTGTGGTGAAGGCCGACGCCGAGAAGATTGCGCGCACGTCGGCGTCAGGCAACTCCTGGTGCAGGGCGATGATGCTGCCGGCGATGCCTTCGCCACCGCCTTCCGGGGTCACGTCCATCAGGTCGGCCGGCACCGGGTCCTTGCCGTGGACCCAGACCAGCCGGGCCGGCGCCAGCGCCGCCGGGCGCTGCAGGAAGGCGCGGTGCAGCGGGCGCGATTGCCCGGACATCACCGCCAGGTCGGCGATGATGAAGGCGTAGGGCGCTTCCACGTCGCGCTGGGTGCGCAACTGTTCGGCCGCCTCGTGCGCGGAATCGACCACCACCATCTGCAGGCCCCACACCGGCAGCAGGTAGCCCAGGCGCAGCTTCAGGCGCTGGTCCGGCGCGACCAGCAGCGCGCGCGGCATCTGCGGCATCGAGATCGCGTTGACCTGCAGGTCGCCGACCACTTTCAGCAGCGGAATCTCGAACCAGAACAACGAGCCCTTGCCCGGTTCCGATTCGACGTCGATGCGGCCGTTCATCAGGTCGACGATGCGCTTGGAAATCGACAGCCCCAAACCGGTGCCGCCGTACAGGCGCGTGGTCGAGGCGTCGGCCTGGGTGAAACTGGAGAACAGCTTCTGCTGCACTTCCTTGTCGATGCCGATGCCGGTATCGCGCACCTCGAAGCGGAGCTGGTGCTGGCTGGCGTTCTCGCCCAGGCGCCTGACCGCCAGGACCACGCCGCCGCGCTCGGTGAACTTGACTGCGTTGCCGACCAGGTTGCTCAGCACCTGGCGCAGGCGCAGCGGATCGCCGCGCACCGACAGGCGCACCGACGGATCGACTTCCAACTGCATCGTCAGGCGCTTGTTCTCGGCCGGGCGCTGCAGCAGCACCAGCACGCTTTCCATCACGTCGCGCAGGTTGAACACGGTGGTTTCGAGCTCGACCTTGTTCGCTTCGAGCTTGGAGTAGTCGAGGATGTCGTCGACGATGCGCAGCATCGATTGCGCCGAGGATTGCGCGGTGGCGAGCATGCCGCGCTGTTCCGGCGACAGCGGCGCGCTGCCGAGCAACTGCAGCATCGGCAGGATGCCGTTGATCGGCGTGCGCAGTTCGTGCGACATCGTGGCGAGGAATTCGCCCTTGGCCAGCACCGCCGCCTCGGCGTCCTGTTGCGTCGCCAGCAACTGCTGCTCGGCCTTGTTCGCGCGCTGGTCGGCCTTCTGCGCGCGGTTTTGCGCGCTCTGCAGGTCGTGCAGCAGGCGCGCGTTGTCGGTCTGCGCGTGCGAGAGGCGTTCGTGTGCCTGCTCGTTTCCCACCGCCAGGCTTTTCGCATTCAACGCGGCCAGCGCGGCCAGCACCAGCGCCGCTACGCAGGCGAGCAGGGCCGGGATCCACCACGCGACGGCGGCCACGCCGAGGCCCTGCAACAGCGCGCACACCGCACCGATCAATGCGCCGGCCCACGCCATCCATGCGAAGAGGGATGCGCGCATCGTCACAGTACCGCGTTGTGGAAATCGAAGCCCATGTCGCTGCCCACGCCCTGCACCAGGTTGCCTTGAATGAAGTCCACGCCGCTCATCCACATCGCGCTCATCGCCTGTTCTTCCTCGATCTGCTGGCCGACCACCTGCAGGCCGAGCGGGTGCGCGCGCTCGACGATCGCGCGCAATTCCTGCGCCAGCTTCGGCTGCCTGTGCACCTCGGCGTAGCGCGGCGACAGGCGCAGGTAACTCAGCGGCAACTGGGTCAGCAGCGCGCTGGCGCCTTCGACCGGTTCGTACTGGCTCAACGCGAACTGCACGCCGACCGACATCAGCCGCTGGCAGAACTGGCCCAAGGTTACGCTGTTGGTCAGCGCGTCGCCGAGGCGCAGGTCGATGACTAACTGGCGCGGGTCGGCGCGGTGCCGGATCAGCGCGCCGAACAGCCATTCGGCCGCGTCGTCGCGCGCCAGCGAGCGTGGCGACTGCGACACGAACAGGCGCAGCGGATTGCCCTCGGCCTGCGATTGGGCCAGTGTCGCCAGCACCGACTCCATCACCTGGCGATCGAGTTCGACGATGCGCCCGGCCTGCTCGGCCACCGGCACCGCCTGCGCGGCGGACACCAGCGAGCCGTCGGCGCGGCGCATGCGCAGCAGCACCTGGTACTGCGCCTCGTCGTTGCCGGCGGTGGCGACGATCGGCTGGAACGCCAGTTCCAGTTCGGCATTGGCGAGCAGGCGGGTGAGTTCGTCCTGCGGCGCATCGGCGACGTAGGCGGACACGCCCGACGCCTGGCTGCGTGCGTCGAGCGCGGCGCGTTCGGTGGCTTCCAGCGCGCTGCCGGCATCGACGAAGCTCTGCGGCAGTTCGGCATAACCGACCACGCCTTGCAGCGGCTGCGGCGCATCGTTGCGCAGGGTGAAGCTGGCGTGCTCCAGCGCCGCGCGCAGGCTGCGCGCAAACGCATGCAGCGCATCGCCGGACAGGCCGTTGCCCAGCGCCAGGAAGCTGTCGTCGCCCAGGCGCGTGACCGGATGCGGTGACGCGGCCTGGGCCAGACAGCGCCCGACCTGCAGCATCAGGTGCTCGAAGTTGGTGTAGTCGTACTTCCCGCGCAGTTCCACCGCTCCGGCGATTTCGACGAAGAACAGGCCTGCGCTGGCCTGCGCCTTCACCGCCGAGGCCAGTTGCTGCATCACGTGGGTGCGCGTGGGCAGGCCGGTTTCCGGATTGATCGTCGGCGCGGCCGGGGTCGGCGCGCTGTTCTGGCGCGCGCGGCGGATGCGGTTGCTGACCGACAGGATCAGGTGGCGCGGGCGGATCGGTTTGGTCAGGTAGTCGTCGGCGCCGGATTCGAGCACTTCGTATTGCTTTTCCGGGTCCGGGTCGCCGGTCAGGAATACCACCGGCAGGCTCGCCAGCGCCGGCGTGGCGCGGATGTCCTGGGTCAGCGACATGCCGTCGCGGCCTGGCATGTGCAGGTCCATCAGGACCAGATCCGGCTGGAAGCGCGCGATCGCGGCCAGCACCTTGTCCGCTTCCATTTCCACGTCGGCCTGCATGCCGGCGCCGTGCAGGATGCTCTGTGCGAACAGGGCCTGGCCGCGGTCGTCCTCGACGACCAGAATGCGGAACGGGGCATCGGCGGCGGTGTTCGCCGGCACCGGCGTGGCATCGGTTTCTTCGGCGGCGGCACGGGCCGCGGCGTTGGGCTTGGGTTTTGCGGCGGGCTTGAGCGCAAGCGCCACCGCCTTCAAGGCCTTCGGCACCTTGCCGGCGGATTTCTTCGGTGCGGGCGCGGCAGGCTCGGGCTTGGCCCGTTCGCCGGCGGCCTTCTGTGCATTGGCGGCGAGCTTGTCCGACACTTTCGGCGCGTCGGCATCGGCACGCGCTGTGCCGGTCTTGTCCGGCAGGTGCATGTCGGTGCTCGGCGTGGACGGCTTCGCCGATGGTTCCGGCTTCGCTGCCGGCTTGGCGTCGAGCATCTTCGGGTTGACCATCGAATCCTCGCGCAGTGCGACCGCCGGCTTGTCCGGCGCATCGACCACGCGGCCGACGTTGATCGACTGCACTTCGATGTCCCCGGCCTTGCGCTTCGGCTCCGGCGCGGCCTGCGCGGAACGCATCATCGTGTCGATGCGGGCCTGTTCGGCCGGATCGAACAGCAGGTCGGCGTCGGTGGCCGGCGGGTTCGGGTTGATGTAGCCGCTGCGGCTGTTGCCGATGACCGGCGGCCGCGCCGGCGGCTCGGGGGCGGGGAGTGGCTCCATGTCGGCGGGCGGCTGGTAGGCGGGGACCTCGAACGTGGGCGGCACGATCTTCGGCGCCGCCGATTCGGTCGACGTCAGCTCCATCGGTTCCGGATCGGCCGGATCCGGTTGCGACGCGACGATGGTCGTGGCCGTCGGCAGCGAATCCATCTGCGTTGCCGGCACTTCGACCTCGTCGTGGTCGGGCGGGTTCTCCGGCACGACGGTATCGGCTACCGCCACGATTTTTGCGGACGGTGGCATGCCCACAACAGCGGCGGGCTCTTCGACAGTGACGGATTCTTCTTCCTCTGCAGGCTGGAGCCTGGCGCGGAATTCGGCCTGCAGGCGCGCGAATTCGGCCGTGCCGATCCTGTCGGACTTGCTCGCCGGGCCGGCGACGAAGCCGTCGGTCGCATCGGGCAGGGCGATTTCCTCGACGTCGTGGTGCGCGTCCTCGGCATCGGAGGCGACTGTGGACTCCATGGCCGATCCGATCGGCGCGGCGGGTGGTTTGACCGCGGGCAGGCCCACCTCGGGCAGGGTGACGCTGAAATCGGGCAGGGCGATGGCCGCGTCGATGTCCACCGCGCTGTCGTAATTGCGCGGCGTGTCGATGACCTTGGCGTTGAGCAGCGAATCGCCGTATGGCGCCGGTGCGGCGGCGGCCGTCGCGGCCGCGCTGGTGCTTGCGGCCTGCGCCTGCACCGATGGCATGGCGATGCCTACCATGTCTTCTTCCGCAGCCAGCGGTGGAGGCGGTGGTTCCGCATGCGCCGGTTCGGCGGGCGGCGGTGGCGATTCGAGCGACGCTTCGGCGGCGTGCGCCGCATCCGCTGGCGTTTCCGCCGAGGCCGAATCGTCGCCGACCCAACGCCGCCAGAAATATGCAGGTGGCCGTTCCGCGCGGCGCGGCGCCGACTCTTCCGTCGTTTGGCTGGAAAGCACGCTGGACATGGCAACCCCCTTGCCTGCCCGTGGACTCAGGGCAGCTTCCCCGCAGCGTAAAGGACTGCAGCGATTCGGGGAAGAATCAATCGGTGGCGCGGGCAGCCGGGGCGTGGATTTGCAACAGGGTTCTCACACCCTGGGCGAGTTTGCGCCAAACCCACCAGACCACGAGGGCGAAACACACGCTGATGGCGACCACGACGAGCAGCGACAGCAGCGGGTGCGCCAGGGCCAGGGCCATGCCGCCGATCGAGACCACGTCCTCGGTGGCCGAGGCGGTGAGGTTGCTGACCGGCTCCGGCGACAGGTTCATCATTGCCCGGGTGCCGGATTTCAGCACGTGGCTGGCCAGCGCCACGCCGGCACCGGCGGCGAGCATGCCCGGGCCGAGGTCGCCATTGGGCGAAAGCGTGGCCGCGGCGAGGAAGGCGCCGGCGGGAATGCGCGCGAGGGTGTGGACCAGGTCCCAGGCCGAATCCACGCCCGGAATCTTGTCGGCGAAGAACTCGACCAGCGCCAGCGCACCGGAAGTGCCGAGCACCCACCACGACGTCGTCACTTCCAGCGCCGGCGGCAATTGCACCCAATGCAACAGGCCGGCGATGCCGATGCCGAACACGGTCAGGTAGACGCGGATGCCGGCCAGCCACGCGAGCAGGATGCCGACGACGAAAAGTTGGGCTTCGGACATGGCGGGCGCGGCTCCGGGAGCGGACGACGGAATGTGACGACGGCCCGCAGTATAGGTCGGCCATCCGTCCGCCGCCTGAGCGGCGTGACGGCCGTTGCAAGCGGCAGGCGACAGGATGCGCGGGTCCGCGCGTTTGCGGCAGGCGTCCGGTTTTTTTGCATCGGTTTCTGCTTGACTTGGAAGTCTGTCCCCGCGCATTCCGAAGGAGTCTTGCCATGTCCGTGTTCAAAGCCAAGCCCCCGGTCAGCCGCAACGGCGACCACGGCATCGATACCCTGATCGGCCCGCAGGTCACGCTCCAGGGCGATCTGACGTTCAGCGGCGGCCTGTACATCGAAGGCCGCATCATCGGCAAGGTCATCGCCGAGCCGGGCGCGAAGGCGACGTTGACGCTGGCCGACAGCGGCAGCATCGAAGGCGAGATCCGCGCGCCGCTGGTCTACATCAACGGCACCCTGCAGGGCGACGTCCACGCCGCCGACCGCGTCGAACTCGGCGCCAAGGCGCGGGTGCTGGGCAACGTGCATTACCAGGTGGTCGAGATGAACGCCGGCGCCACGCTCACCGGCCGCCTGATCCACGCGGGCGCCGAACAGCCGGCCGCCAGCGAAGCCCCGGCCCTGCGCGTGGTCGGCGGCGAGGACTGAATCTTGTCCGTCGTTGGCGCTGCGTCGTGCAGGTTCCGCACATGAACAAGCAGGTCGGTGCTTCCTCGCCGCGCATCGTCGCCGGCCATCCGCCGCTTTCGCCGGCGCTGCGTGCGTTGTGGTGGCTGTTCGTCGCGTTGCTGCTGGCGTGGCTGCTCGCCGGCAGCTGGGCCCTGTGGCAGGTGCTGACCACCGGCAGCGGCGGCGCGGCCTCCGGCAGCGGTTTTTTCGGCGGCGCGCGCGCGCAGATCGCCGATCTCGAACAGCAGGTCGCCACGCTGACCCGCTCCGACCAGATCACCCGCCAGGCCAACACCGACCTGCAGGGCACGCTGGCCGAGCGCGACGAGGAAATCTCCGGCCTGCGCGCCGACGTGGCGTTCTACGAGCGCTTCGTCGGCAGCACCGCGCAGCGCCGCGGCCTCAACGTGCACAAGCTGCAGTTGCAGGCGCAGGGCGGCCCGGCGTGGAAGTTCACCGCCACGCTCACCCAGAACCTCAACCGCGGCGCGGTCAATGCCGGCCGGGTGCAGGTGGACGTGGAAGGTAACCGCGCCGGCAAGCCGGAAAGACTCGGCTGGAGCCAGTTGCGTCCGGCCGGTGACGCCGGCGTGGCGTATTCATTCAAGTATTTCCAGGAAGTCGAAGGCAGCATCGCCCTGCCCGACGGCTTCACCCCGACCCGGATGATCGTGCACGTGATCCCGCAGGGCGGTGGCCCGGTCGATCAGGCTTTCGGCTGGGCCGACGCGCTCGGCAGCAGCAAGGACGATGCCGGCGCGGGCGGTTGAACGCCGGCACCGAGCGTTGCAGCGGAGCGCTTGAACTGGGGCGCCGCCGGCTCCATGCTGTACCCATGAGCACGCTGATCTCCCTGCCGAGCAAACCCGTCGCGCCGGATTACCGTTCCGTTGCCGCGCCGTTGCTGTTCACGCCCACCGCCGCGGCGAAGGTGGGCGAACTGATCTCCGAGGAAGGCAATCCCGAACTGGCCCTGCGCGTCTACATCGAAGGCGGCGGCTGCAGTGGCTTCCAGTATGGCTTCGAGTTCGACGAGAACCGCGCCGAGGACGACCTCGCCGTCGTCACCAATGGCGTGACCTTGCTGGTCGATCCGCTCAGCCTGCAATACCTCACCGGCGCCGAAGTGGATTACAGCGAAGGCCTCAGCGGCGCGCAGTTCGTGATCCGCAACCCCAACGCCAAGACCACCTGCGGCTGCGGCAGCAGCTTCAGCGTCTGATGGTTTTTGCCTCTCCCCTCGTGGGGGAGAGGGCGCGCACGTAGCGTCGGGAAGAGGGGGCGTAGAATCGGCGCATGGATTTCGCTTTCTCCGACGGCACGCTGGATCGTGCCGATTATCTGCGCCACGACCACGCCGCGCTCGCCGCATTGTGGCCGCAAGCGCGCATCCTCGTCATCGACAAGGACGGCAACGCGCTGTGCGACGCCGCGCAGCAGCCGGCGATGCCGACCGGCGCGCAACTCGGCGGCGGGCCGGGCCTGTCGATCTTCCTCGGATTGAGCACTGCCGGCGAGAAGCCGGGCATCGCGCATTTCGCGGTGGCTGCCGAAGTGGTCGCTTTCGACGCGCCGGCGCGCATCGATCTGCGCAGTGCGGCGGCGCAATGGCCGGCGTTCGAGGCCGGCGTGTTCGCGCTGGCGCGCGCGCTGATGCACTGGCATGCACGTACCCGATTCTGCAGCGCCTGCGGCGGCGAGATCGAGTTCCGCCGCGCCGGTTACCTCGGCGTGTGCCTGCGCTGCAATGCCGAGCATTATCCGCGCACCGATCCGGCGATCATCGTGACCGCCAGCGATGGCGAAAGACTGTTGCTCGGGCACAACGCGGCGTGGCCGGAAAAGCGCTATTCGTGCATCGCCGGCTTCGTCGAGCCGGGCGAAACGCTTGAACAAACCGTGGCGCGCGAAGTGTTCGAGGAAACCCGCGTGCGGATCAAGTCCGCGCGTTACCTCGCTTCGCAGCCGTGGCCGTTTCCCGGCTCGCTGATGCTCGGCTTCGAAGCCGATGCCGAGCCGGACGCGCCGCAGGTCGATGGCGAATTGGAGGACGCGCGCTGGTTCACCCGCGCGGAGATCGGCGCCGCGCTGGAAGGCCGTGACGATGCGCCGCTGCAGTTGCCGCCGCGCATCTCGATCGCGCGCGCCTTGATCGAACGTTGGCACCGAAGCGGGTAAGGTAGGGCCATGTTCATCCTGCTCGTCGCGGTATTGCTTGCGTTGGCGCTCGGCCATCTGGCCCCCGCGACGGTGCTGCGCCTGCGCCGCTTCGCGTGGTACGCGACGTGGCTGCGCTGGCTCGACGGCCTGTTCGGCGACGCCGCGTTCTGGCGCGGCCGCCATGGCGTCGCACTGGCGCTGGTGCCGCCGCTGCTGCTGTGCGGCCTGCTGCAATGGTGGCTGCAGCGCGGCTGGTTCGGCTTGCCGGGCTTCCTGTTCGAGATCTTCGTGCTGGTATACGCGTGGGGCCCGCGCGATCTGGACGTCGACGTCGAAGCGATCCTCGACAGCCATGATGCCGATGCGCGCGCCGTGGCGGTGGCGAACCTGTGGCCGCCGGGAGATGTTTCGCAAGAGCTGCCGCGCGACGATGCGCGCGCCCTGGTCGAGGCGGTGTTCGTCGGCGCGTTGCAGCGCTGGTTCGGCGTGTTGCTGTGGTTCCTCGTGTTTGGCCCGTGCGGCGCGTTGCTGTTCCGCCTGGTCGGGTTTTCCGCCGCCGGCGAATTTTCCGCCTTGCTGCCCGAGGCCACGCGCGCCGGCGCGCGCCGGTTGCAGGCGTGGCTGCAGTGGCCGACCGCGCAACTGATGACGCTGGCGCTGGCATTGGCCGGCAATTTCGAAGCGGTGCGCACCGCGTGGCGCGACAACGGCGGCAAGGATTGGCGCCAGTTCGGGACCGGGTTCCTCACCGCCGCCGCGCATGCCGGCGTGCGCCGCGAGCTGGACGAGGACGCCGAGGAATTCGCCGGTGCGGGCCTGGTGGCGACGCTGCCGCAATTGCCTGAACTGCGCGACGCGATGTCGCTGGTGTGGCGCGTGTTGCTGATCTGGATGGCGGCGCTGGCCGCCTTCGTGATCGGGGGCTGGGTGAGCTGAGGCGCGCTTTGTGCAGCATTGCCGCGCAAAGCGGCGAACGCCCGGCCATGGATGGCCGCCTCAGCGCATGCGCAGCAACGAGCGATTCCAGCGCAGGAATCGCGTCCAGAATTCCGGTACTTGGGCGAAGATCAGCGCGCCCATCAGCGCGTTGGCGACGGCCAGGGCGAGGTACATCTGCGGCACCGTCCAGTGCAGGAAATGCAGGAGCAGGCCGCACAACGAACCGGCGACGATGAAGATCGCGTTCTGGATGTTGAGCGCGGCGATGACCCGCGACAGTTCCGACTTCGGCGTGCGGCTCTGGATCAGCGCGAACAGCGGCACGATGAAAAGCCCCATCGCCAGGCCGATGCCCAGCAGGTCGACGATGATGCGCGCGCTGCCCGGCGCATGCACGAACTGCATCACGCTCAGGCCGGCGTGCGGCGCCGCGCCGCTGCGGGCGAAATACAGGTCGATCAGGAACACGGTCACGCCGAGCGCGCCCAGCGGCACCAGGCCCGGCTCGACCGGTTGCCCGCCGCGCGCCGACAGCTTTTCGCACAGGATCGAACCGATCCCGGTGCCGACCGAGAACAGCGCCAGGGCGAAGATGTACAGCAGGCCGGAATCGCTGGCGCCGCCGAGGTTGGTTTCCGCATAGGTCGGCAACTGCGACGTGAGCAGGGTGCCGGCGAACCAGAACCACGACACGCCCAGCACGCTGAAGCGCACCGACCTGTCCTTGCGCGCCAAACGCAGGATCGCCCGCGATTCGGCGATGAAATTCGGATTGATCGCCAGTCCCGGCGCGGCCGCGTCGATGGGCGGGATGAAGCGCGAACACAGGTTGCCGGCCAGCGCCAGCGCGATCACCGTGAGCGAGGCGATCAGTGGGCCGTGCGCGTGCACGACCGAGAAGGTCAGGCCGCCGACGATCATGCCGGTCAGCACCGCGATCGAGGTGCCCATTTCCACCAGGCCGTTGCCGCCGACCAGTTCCTCGGGCTTCAGCACCGACGGCAGGATCGAATACTTCACCGGCCCGAACAGGGTGGAGTGCATCCCGGTCAGGAACAACGCGACGAGCAATATCGGCAGGTTGCGCCAGTAGAAACCGGCGGCGGCGAACAGCATCACGAACACTTCCGCCGCGGTGGTGAAGCGGATCAGCCGCGACTTCTCCAGCTTCTCGGCAATCTGGCCCGCGGTGGCCGAGAACAGGAAGAACGGCAGGATGAAAAGCGCCGGCGCGAGGCTGGCGTACAGCGCGCGTTCGTTGCTGTCCACGCCGAGCCAGAACAGCAGGGCGATGATCGATTGCCGGTACACGTTGTCGTTGAACGCGTTGAGCGTCTGCACGCCGAAATACGGCAGGAAACGGCGCTGTTTCAGCAGTGCGAACTGGTTGGGGCCATGGGCCATGCGTCGGTACCGGATCGAAACTCGCCGCAGCCTAGCAGAGCGCGGTGGCGCGCAGGGCGGGTGCGGTCACTTTTCCGGCGTTGCGCCCGCGCCCAGCGCGGCGGCGGCTTCGCGCAGCGAAGGCAGCATGCGCAGCACCAGCGCCAATTGGTTGCGGACCAGGCGCTGCAGCGATCGTTCGTCTTCCGCACCGGCATCGACGTGTTCCAGGCGCGCGATCAGCGCCGCTTCGCCGTCGGCATCGCCGGCCGGTACCGGCGTGCGTTGCCGCAGCGCGCCGGCGATCGCGCGCATCTGCGCCTGCACCTGCTGGCCCGCGGCATCGAGCAGGCGGCGGTCGAACGGCACGCGCTCGTCGCCGTCGCCGCGGGTGTCGATCTTCTCGCGATGCGCGCCGAGCGCGGACAGATAGCTCAGCAGCGTGTTCGACAGGGCGAGGAAACGGAAGCCGGCGTCGAGGTTGCTGCGTTCGCGGATTTGCGCCGGCTCGCGCAGCATGCTCGAAATCAGCGCCGACAGCGCCGCGTCGGCGTTGTGCATGTCGCGCCGGGCGATGCGCCAGGCGAGGTCGTCGCGGCGGTCTTCCCGGTAGTGCGCGAGTACCGCGTCGAGGTAGCGCGCGCTGCTGTCGAGCACGTTCGCGGCCACCGCGTGCAGGCGCTCGCGGCCCCAGTCCGGCAGGATGAAAAGCGACGCCAGCGCGGCGATCGCGCAGCCGATCAGGGTGTCGAGCAGGCGCGGCCACAGCAGCACGAAGCCGTCGCCGATCAGGTTGAAGCACAGCAACGCCATCACCGTGATCGACGCGGTCGCGGCCACGTAGCGGTCGGTGCGGGTGAGGAAGAACACCAGCGCCGCGACCGAGGCCAGCAGCAATTGCAGCGCGGTGCCCGGGAACAGCTGCATGAACGCCCAGGTCAGCGCGACGCCGATCAGGGTGCCGACGATGCGCTGCACCAGGCGCAGGCGCGTGGCGCCGAAGTTCGGCCGGCACACGAACGCGGTGGTCATCAATATCCAGTAGCCGTTGTGCGTGTGCAGGTTCTGCAGCAGCACGTAGCCGGCGGCGAGTGCGAGTGCCATGCGCAGGCCGTGGCGGAACAGCAGCGATTTCGGGGTGAGCTGCTGGCGGATGCGGGTGGCCATCTCGCCCGGCGTGTGCGGCGAGGAGTCGCGCAGGCGGGTGTCGATGTTGTCCAGCGTGCTGTCCGCTTCGACCGCTTCGAGCATCTGCTGTTCGATGCCGCGCAGGTTGCGTTCGAGCAGGTCCAGTTGCGGCAGCAGGCGCTGCTGCGGTTTTTCCACATGCGCGCGCAGCCAATCCATCGACGCGGCCAGGTCCAGCCGTGCCTTGCGCGCGCGTTCCGGGTACGCGAATGGCACGCGCAGGCGGATCGCCTCGCCCAGCGCCGCGCAGGCCTCGCCCTGCAGCGCGATCAGGCGGCGGAAGCGGTACATCACGTCGGAGTGGAAGAACGCCTCGCCCAGTTCGGCGTACGGGTAATGCGAACTCGAAGCGCGCTCGTGCAGATCCTGGGCAAGGAAATACAGGCGGAAATACAGCCCCGATTGCACGCCCGGGCGGCCGCTGCGGCCGAAACGCGCCATGATCGCGTGCTTCGCCTCGTTGAGCGCGCCCACCACTTCGTTGTTGCGCTGGGCCAGTTGCACGCGCAGGGCGTGGTGATCGGCGTCGTGCACCGGCTCGAACAGATCCGCCTTCGCGCGCAGCAGTTTTTGCAGGGCGAAGAACAACGCGCCGAGCTTCTCGCGGATCGGCCGGTTGGCGAACAGCCGCGTCCACGCGATGCTGAGCACGCCGTACCATGCCGCGCCGTACAGCAGTGGCAGCGTGGTTTGCAGCGCGTGCGCGAAGTCGGTGTCATGGTGGCGATCGAGGCCGAGCAACGCGTAGAGCGCGATGGTCACCGTCGCCGTGCCGATGCTCGCGTAGCGCTGGCCGAGCGCACCGATCAAGGTGGAGCCGAAACTCGCCAGCGCCAGCCCGGCGACGAACGGCCACGGATGCGGGAACAACGCCGTGGTCGCCGCGATCGAAGCGGCGAAGCACAGCAGCATCAGCAACACCGACTTCGTGCGGCCCCACCAGTTGTCGTCGGTCTCGGCCAGCGCCGAGGCGATGATGCCGAGGAACATCGCCGGCACCAGCCCGAGCGCATGCGTCGCAACGCAATACGCCACCGTCGCCGAAAGCGCGACCAGCACGCGCAGGCCATAGCTGGCCTTCTCGTGCGACCACAACTGGTTGAGGAGGTTGTTCGCGGGCATCGCGCGGATTATCGCCGAAGCGGTGCCATGCGGACGCTTACGCGATCACGTCCGTCGGATCAGCCTTGCTCGCGCGCAATCGCGCGCCAGCCGATGTCGTTGCGGTGGAACTCGTTGGCCCACGCAATCTTCGCCACGCCGGCATACGCGTTCTTCTGCGCCTCGCCGACGCTGTCGCCGAGCGCGGCCACGCACAGCACGCGGCCGCCGGCGCTGACCACGTTGCCGTGCGCGTCGAGCGCGGTGCCGGCGTGGAAAACCTTCGCATTCGCGGGCACGTCGTCAAGGCCGGAAATCACCTCGCCGGTGATCGGCGCTTCCGGATAGGGCTTTGCCGCCAGCACCACGCCGAGCGACGGCTGCGGTGTCCACTGCGCTTCGACCCCTGCAAGCTTGCCGTCGATGGCCGCCTCAACCAGAGCGAGCAGGTCGCTTTGCAGGCGCAACATCACCGGCTGCGTTTCCGGGTCGCCGAAGCGCACGTTGAATTCGATGACCTTCGGCGCGCCGCCGGCGTCGATCATCAAACCCGCATACAGGAAGCCGGTGAACGGCACGCCATCGGCGATCATGCCTTGCACGGTCGGCTCGACCACTTCGCGCATCACGCGTTCGTGCACGTCGGGCGTCACCACCGGCGCGGGCGAATACGCGCCCATGCCACCGGTATTCGGGCCGGTGTCGCCGTCGCCGACGCGCTTGTGGTCCTGGCTCGTTGCCATCGGCAGCGCGAACTGGCCGTCGACCATCGAGATGAAGCTGGCTTCCTCGCCGTCGAGGAATTCCTCGATGACCACGCGCGCGCCTGCGTCACCGAAGGCGTTGCCGGAAAGCATGTCGCGCACCGCGGCTTCGGCTTCTTCGAGCGTCATCGCCACGATCACGCCCTTGCCCGCGGCGAGGCCGTCGGCCTTGATCACGATCGGCGCGCCCTTTTCGCGAACGTAGGCGAGCGCGTCATCGACGTTCGTGTGCACTTCGTAGAACGCGGTCGGGATGCCGTGGCGCTTGAGGAAATCCTTGGCGAAGGCCTTGCTGCCTTCGAGCTGCGCGGCCTTCGCGGTCGGGCCGAAGACGCGCAGGCCGTGCGCGCGGAACAGGTCGACCACGCCGGCGACCAGCGGCACTTCCGGGCCGACCACGGTGACGCCGACGTTTTCGTCCTGCGCGAGTTTCAGCAGGCCGTCGAGATCGGTGGCCTTGATGTTGGCGTTGCGGCACTTCGCTTCGGTCGCGGTGCCGGCATTGCCGGGCGCGACGATGATTTCATCGACGCGAGCGCTTTGCGCCAGCTTCCACGCCAGCGCGTGTTCGCGACCACCGGAACCGATGACAAGAACTTTCATTGATGGGCTTCCAGGGAGGGTTCGCTCAACGTCCGAAACGACGCAAGGACCGGTACGACCACCACCGCAGCGCGGCCCCGACCACGGCGCAAGCCAGCGCGATCCACTTGTGGTGGAACAGGTAGGCGAACGCGGCGACCAGCAGGATTTCCATGCCCAGCAGCTTGAACAGCCACGCCAGCGCGAAGGCGCGATTGACCTGCGGGGCGAGTTTGCCGACCAGCGTGGCATGGGCCCACAGCAGGGCCAGGGTGAAATAGGCAGCCAGCGTGACGCCGACATAGATCGGTGCGTTGCGCTCGGGCTCTTCGAGGAACGCACGCACCGTGATCGGCAACAGCGCAACGAAACCGAGGAACGCCAGATTCAGCGCGGTGCCCACGCGGTCGATCCGCGCCAGCCGCGCCATGACGTGGCGATGCTCGATCCAGGCGCCGCCGACCAGCAGGAACGCCATGAAGTACACCAGCAGCGGCAACGACCACGCTTGCCAGAGGCCCTGGCCCGGGACCGATTGCGGGCGGATTTCCAGCGCCGACAGGGTGATCGCGATGGCGAACACGCCATCCGACAGCAACACCATCCGTTCCAGGTAGCGATGACCGAGGTCGTCCGCGTGCGGGATGATTTCGTCTTCGGGCTGCCGGGTGTCGTTCATGTGAAACCTCAGTGGCGGAAATGGCGGACGCCGGTGAACACCATCGCGATGCCGTGCTCGTCCGCGGCGGCGATCACCTCGCTGTCGCGCATCGAGCCGCCGGGCTGGATCACCGCCTTGATGCCGGCGCTCGCGGCGGCGTCGATGCCGTCGCGGAACGGGAAGAACGCGTCGCTGGCCATCACGCTGCCCGGCACGATCAGGTTCGCGTCGTTGGCCTTGATCCCGGCGATGCGCGCCGAATACACGCGCGACATTTGCCCGGCGCCGACGCCGATGGTGCGCTCGTCCTTCGCATAGACGATGGCATTCGATTTGACGAATTTCGCCACCTTCCACGCGAACAACAGGTCGGCGAACTGCGCGTCGGTCGGCGCGAGCCTGGTCACGATCCTCAATTCGTCGCGCGTCACCACGCGATCATCGGCGGTCTGCATCAGCAGACCGGAACCGATGCGCTTGGTGTCGATGAAGCCCTTCGACGTCGGCGCCATCGGGATCTTCAGCACGCGTACGTTGGCTTTCTTCTTCGCGTATTCCAGCGCGGCGTCTTCGTAATCCGGCGCGATCAGCACTTCGACGAACTGGCGGTCGAGGATGGTCTTGGCGGTCGCCGCATCGAGCGTGCGGTTGAAGGCGAGGATGCCGCCGAAGGCCGAGGTCGGGTCAGTTTCGTAGGCTTTTTCGTAGGTTTCCAGCACGCTGGCGCCGACCGCGACGCCGCACGGGTTGGCGTGCTTGACGATCACGCAGGCCGGCGCGTCGAACTGGCGCACGCATTCCCACGCCGCATCGGAATCGGCGATGTTGTTGTACGACAATTCCTTGCCCTGCAACTGGACGAACGTCGCCAGCGAACCCGGCGCCGGATGAAGATCGCGGTAGAACGCGGCGCTCTGGTGCGGGTTTTCGCCGTAGCGCAAGTCCATCACCTTGAGGAACGAGCCGTTGGCCTGCGCGGAGAATTGCGCGCGGTCCTTCGCGCCTTCGTCCGAAGGGACTTCAATCGCCGCAAGCACGTTGCTGATCGCGGCGTCGTATTGCGCCACGCGGTTGAACGCGGCGACCGAGAGCTTGAAGCGCGTATTCGCGCCGAGCTTGCCGTCGTTCGCGTTCAATTCCTCTACAAGGCCGGCATATTGCCCCGGGTCGGTGGCGACGGCGACGTAGGCGAAATTCTTCGCCGCCGCGCGCAGCATCGCCGGGCCGCCGATGTCGATGTTCTCGATGATGTCGTCGAACTTGGCGTTCCTGTCGGCGGCGACTTTCTCGAACGGATAGAGATTGAGCACCAGCAGGTCGATGCCTTCGATGCCTTGTTGCCGCATCACTTCGTCGTCGACGCCGCGGCGGCCGAGCAGGCTGCCGTGCACTTTGGGAT
>JAATFG010000085.1 GCA_015655355.1 Lysobacterales bacterium | reverse complement strand
GCATCGCTTCCAGCCCTTCGTACTGCGGCGTGTTGCCGCACTTGCTGGCGACGTTGACCACCAGCAGCACCTTGCCGGCGTAGGTCTTGTCCAGTTGCACCGGGTCCTTGCCGGCCAGCGGACGGAAGCTGTGGTCGAGCAGGCCGTCGGCGAAAGCGTTGCCGGCGACCACCAGGGCGGCCGCCAGACCCATGTTTTTCAAGACATTGCGGAACATCGATCAATCCTCCAGAGGGTGCGGCGTGCACCCGGCACCGGCAGTCTATGACTTCAGTTGGGTCACAAACACCTGCCGAAGGTGTTGACGCCGCCCGTGACGGTGTTATAGTTCAATACAACACCAAGCAGCGGAGCATGTCCATGCACCCCAAACCGCTACAACCGAAGCCCGCGGCCAGCCTCCTGGCCGCGGCCGTGCTGGCACTGGCCGCGCTCGCGGCCACCGGCTTCGCCGCCCCGCGCGCCGATGGCGCACCGCGGCCCGCGCACCGTCCCGTCGGCGTGCAGGCCATGCCCTACTTCTCGTTCGCCGGCGTGTTGCGGCAGAGGAACGGATGATGATGACTCCCGTGCAATGGAACGACGGTTCCCCGATCTACCGCCAACTCAAGGAGCGCGTGATTGCCATGATGCTCGAAGGCCAGCTCAAACCCGGCGACGCACTGCCCTCGGTGCGCCAGGTCGCCGCCGAATACCAGCTCAACCCGATCACCGTTTCGCGCGCCTACCAGGAGTTGGCCGACGAAGGCGTGGTCGAAAAGCGCCGCGGACTGGGCATGTTCGTCACCGACGAGGTAACCAGCAAGCTGCTCGGCAGCGAGCGCAAGCGCTTCCTCGAAGAAGAATGGCCGCAGGTGAAGGCCCGCATCCTCCGCCTCGGCCTGGGCATCGATGACTTGCTGAAAGGGAACGACAAGTGAACACCACCACCCAACCGGTAGTTTCCGCACACGGCCTGCGCAAGGCCTACAAGAACAAGCTGGCGTTGAACGACACCAGCTTCGAGATTCCCACCGGCCGCATCGTCGGCTTGATCGGCCCCAACGGCGCCGGCAAGACCACCGCGCTGAAGGCCATCCTCGGCCTCACCCCGTTCGAGGGCGAGCTGAAGGTGCTCGGCCTCGACCCGCGCAAGGACCGCGACGAACTGATGAAGGATGTCTGCTTCATCGCCGACGTCGCGGTGCTGCCGCGCTGGATCAAGGTCAAGGAGGCCGTCGACTTCGTCGCCGGCGTGCATCCGCGCTTCGACCG
Source organism: Lysobacterales bacterium (assembly GCA_015655355.1). GTDB lineage: Bacteria > Pseudomonadota > Gammaproteobacteria > Xanthomonadales > Xanthomonadaceae > Pseudoxanthomonas_A. Next base: position 12,922 of record JAATFG010000085.1, on the reverse strand, counting down.
CGCCAAGTGCGAGCGCTTCCTCGAAGGCACCCAGCTCAAACCCGAGCTGCGCGTGCGCGAGATGAGCAAGGGCATGATCGTGCAGTTGCACCTCGCGCTGGTGATGGCGATCGACGCCAAGCTGCTGGTGCTGGACGAACCCACGCTCGGCCTCGACATCCTCTATCGCAAGCAGTTCTACCAGCGCCTGCTGGAAGACTATTTCGACGAGGAAAAGACCATCCTCGTCACCACCCACCAGGTCGAAGAGATCGAGCACATCCTCACCGACGTGATGTTCATCCGCGACGGCAGGATCGTGCTGGACGCGCAGATGGACGACGTCGCCCAACGCTACGTCGAAGTGCTGGTCGGCGCGGACAGGACCGACGCGGCGCGCGCGCTGAAGCCGATCGACGAGCGCGCCCTGCCGTTCGGCAAGACCGTGATGCTGTTCGACGGCGCGCCACGCGAACAACTCGCGCAACTCGGCGAAACCCGCAACCCCGGCCTGGCCGACCTGTTCGTCGCCATCATGAAAGGAACCTACGCATGAACGCCGTCGTTCTCAACCAAAGCAAGTTCAACACGTTCAAGTGGCTGCTCAAGCGCGAATTCTGGGAGGGCCGCGGCGGCTTCTTCTGGGCGCCGGTCATCGCCGGCGGCATCACCGCCGGCCTGTACGCCCTGCTCGGCATCGTCGGCAGCATCGCCGGCCACGACAAGATCCACGTCAACGAAATGATCAGCGACGCCTCTTCCGATGACATCGCGCGCACGATCGGCAGCGTCGGCGACGGCGTGATGATGGCCGGCATCGTGCTGGCGTTGGCCATCATGTTCTTCGTGGTGTTCTTCTACTCGCTCGGCGCGCTGTACGACGAACGCAAGGACCGCAGCGTGCTGTTCTGGAAATCGATGCCGGTGTCCGACACGCAAACGGTGCTGGCGAAGGCCGCGTGGGCCTTGTTGCTGGCCCCGCTGGTGGCGCTGGTGGTGGGCGTGTGCGTTGGCCTGGTGATGTGGCTGGTGACGGCGCTGACGATGAGCGTCAACGGCCTGCCGGCCAGCGCCGCGATGTTCACCCACTCGCATCCGCTGCTCATCATCGCCAACGTACTGGTCGCCTTGCCGGTGCAGGCGTTGTGGGCGCTGCCGAGCGTGGGCTGGCTGATGCTGTGCTCGTCCGCCGCGCGCAGCAAGCCGATCCTGTGGGCGCTGCTGCTGCCCGCACTGGTCTGCACCATCATCAGCATGATGGGCATCCTCGACATCGACGTGCCCTACGCCAAGGTCTGGTACGTGCTGTTCGAGCGCCCGGTGCTGAGCGCGATTCCCGGCGGTTTCATGAAGGTCGCTTCCGGCCACGCCGTGCTGCACAACGGCGACGTCCGCAACACGCTCGAACAACTGCCACTGAGCACGAGCTGGCATGCCTTCGCCGCGCCCGACCTGTGGATCGGCGGCGCCGTCGGCATCGCCTTCATCGCCGCCGCGATCTACCTGCGCCGCTGGCGCGAGCTTGCAGACTGACTGACATCCATTTCCTCAGGAGAAATCGCATGAAAATCGCATTGATTGCCACCGCCCTCGCCGCCCTGCTGCCGCTGGCCGCGCACGCGGAGAGCCACACATGCAGCAAATACAGCGAACCGCGTTCGCTCACGCTCGACCTCAACGGCGTCAAGGAAATCGTGTTCGACGTCGGCTCCAGCGAACTGAACCTCACCACCGGCAGCCCGACCTCGGTGCAGGGCAAGGCCTGCGCCAGCGACCCGCGCCTGCTCAAGGGCCTCACCCTCACCCAGCAGCGCGCCGGCGACAAGCTGATCGTCACCGAGAAGGAGGACAACGGCTGGCACCTCGGCAGCTATTCCACTTCGCTCGAAGTGACCGCGGTGATCCCGGCCAACCTTGCCGTGGGCGTCAACGTCGATTCCGGCGAAGCCACCGTGCACGGCCTGCCTTCGCTCGGCGCGACCGTGTCCTCCGGCGAACTGAACGCCAGCGACATTGCCGGCAACGTGGTGGTCACGGTGTCCTCCGGCGAAGCGGAAATCGAGAACGTCGGCACGGTCAAATCCGCCGGCGTCAGCTCCGGCGAGCTGAAGCTCAAGCAGGTCAATGGCGCGGTCCACGTCCGCCGCGTTTCTTCCGGCGAACTCGCAATCAGCGGCGCCAAGGGCGACGTGACGATCGACAGCGTGTCCTCCGGCGAAGCCAGCCTCGAAAACATCGGCGGCAGCGTGGACATCGGCGACATCGGTTCCGGCGAAGCCGAACTCGACACCGTCGGCGGCAACGTGCATGCCGATTCGGTCAGCTCCGGCGAACTCAAAGTCAAGCACGTCAAGGGCAATCTGAGCGTCGGTGCGGTCAGCAGCGGCAGCGTCGATTACCACGATGTCGCAGGCCAAGTCAGCGTACCCAAGCAGGATTGATCCTTCACTGAGGAGCCAAGTCATGAACATTTCAAGCAAAACCTTCTCCATCTTCGCGCTTGCACTGCTGCTGCCGCTGAGCGCGTGCAGCCAGACCCAGCAAACCGGCAGCGACGTGCAGCAGGCGCTGAAACAGGCCGATGCGGAAACCTCGCCATCGAAGATTTCCGCGGAAATCCAGCAAGGCATGGACAAGGCCAAGCAGGAACTGAAAACCAAGAACATCAGCGTCAACAACGTCCACGTCAATGCACACCACGGCAAGGACGGCGTGTCGGTGATGTCCGACGACAGCGACAGCAACCTGCCCAAAGCCGAGATCAGCCCGCAAGGCGATTTCCTGATCGAAGACAAGACGGTTGCGACCACGCCGGCGCAGAAAGCGCTGTTGCTGGACTACCGCCAGCAGATCATCGGCATCGTCGAAGCCGGCATGGACATCGGCGCGCAAGGCGCACAGATCGGCATTGCCGCCGCGAAGGAAGCCATTTTCGGCATATTTTCCGGCAAGGACGACAAGGACATCGACGCCTCCATCAAGCCGCAGACCGACAAGATCGAAGCGGCCGCCAAGCAGCTGTGCACGCGCCTGCCGACGCTGCAGGCCTCGCAGCAGAAGCTCGCCGCGGCGCTGCCCGAATTCAAGCCCTACGCGACGATGACGCAAAAGGACATCGAGGATTGCGGCAAGGACGACGGCAAGAACGCGATGACCGACGAACAGCGCGCCAAGCTGCAGGCCGACATCCGCGATCGGATCCGCGACGGCGTCCGCAAGGGCGCACAGACTGCCGCCGGCAACTGACCGGCGCACGCAGATGAAGCGACGACTCTGCCTTCTCGCCCTGTGCCTGTCGGCCGCTGCGGCCACGGCACGCGAGCGCGCGCCGCAGCCCGGCGATGCGGCGCTGGATGCGCAGGTCGAACGCCTGATGCGCGAAGCCAAGGTGCCCGGCCTCGGCCTGGCCGTCATCCACGACGGCCGGGTCGCATTGAAGGCCTATGGCTTGCGCGACGCGGAGACCGCTTCGCCGCTGGACGCGGACACGACGATGTACGCCGCATCGCTGACCAAGGGCACCTTCGCCTACGCGGTGATGACCCTGGTCGACGCAGGCAAGCTCGACCTGGACCGCTCCATCGCCGACTACCTGCCCAAGCCATTGCCCGACTACGCGAAATACGCCGACCTGGCCGGCGACGAGCGCTGGCGCAAGCTGACCCCGCGCCTCCTGCTCTCGCACCAGTCCGGTTTCCCCAACTTCCGCTACTTCACCGACCACGGCTACGACGCCAGCGCCAAGCTGTATTTCGCCTTCGATCCGGGCACCCGCTTCGCCTATTCCGGCGAAGGCATCAACCTGTTGCAGTTCGTCATCGAGAACGGCCTGGGCATCGACGTCGGCGCGCTGATGCAGCAGCGCGTGTTCGACCGCTTCGGCATGCGCCGCACTTCGATGACCTGGCGCGACGACTTCGCCGCCGACCTCGCCATCGGCTACGACGAGGACGCCAAGCCGCTGGGCCACCACCGGCGCGACAGCGTGCGCGCCGCCGGTTCGATGGACACCACCCTGGCCGATTACGCGAAATTCGTCGCGGCGTTTTCGCGCGGCGAAGGCCTGTCGCCCGCGGCTTACGCGACGCTGCTGAAGCGGCAGGCGACGATCGATTCGGTGCAGCAATTCCCGACGCTGTCCACCGATGCCACCACCGACAATCGCGGCATCGGCCTGGGCTACGGCCTCGGCTGGGCGGTGTACAGGACGCCGCAGGGCCGCGCCTTCTTCAAGAGCGGCCACGACGACGGCACCAACAACCTGGCGCTGTGCGTGCGCAACGGCCGCGATTGCGTGCTGATCCTGAGCAACAGCTCGAATGCCGAAAGCATCTTTGCCTACCTGATCCGCGCGACCCTGGGCGAAACCTGCTTTCCGTGGTTCTGGGAGAACTACATCCCTTACGACCACCCGGAATGGCGCGAACCGGCGGCGCGCAAGACCCCGCACCCCCCGTGCACGCCCATCCACTGACACCACGAATTCCCCGCCAGCGCAGCGGGAATAACGCACCACTCTCTCTCGACCCCGGCCACGCGCCGGGTTTCTTTTGCGAAGCGCCATGAATCCGTCCAGACGCTGCCGGGCACAGCCAAGCGCGGCCGTCGGCGGCATGGATTCCGCCGATCGAGCCTACATGGACGTACTTGCGGCGTGTCGCGCCTGGCTGTGCCCGGCCGCGTCGCTCGCAGCAACCTCAACCGCCGCTGCCACCTTCACCGTGGATGCCGCCTTTCGCCAGCTCGTGCGGATCCAGCAGCGGCTTCAAGGTTTTTTCCGGCAGACCGGTGATTTCCTTGGCGACATCCAGCACCGAGCGGCCTTCCTTGTACGCCTGCTTCGCGATCTTCGCGCCCTTCTCGTAGCCGATCACCGGATTCAATGCGGTGACCAGGATCGGATTGCGGTCCAGCGCCGCCTTCACCACGTCCTCGCGCACCTTCAATCCCGCAATCGCCTTGTCGGCAAGCAAGCGCGTCACGTTCGACAACAACCTGATCGATTCCAGCAGGTTGTTCGCGATCAACGGCAGCGTGACGTTCAACTGGAACGCGCCGGTTTGGCCCGCCACGGTGATCGCGGTGTGATGGCCGATCACCTGCGCGGCCACCTGCACCGTCGCTTCGGGAATCACCGGATTGACCTTGCCCGGCATGATCGACGAACCCGGTTGCAGCGTCGGCAATTCGATTTCGCCCAGGCCCGCCAGCGGCCCGGAATTCATCCAGCGCAGGTCATTGGCGATCTTGATCAGCGCGACCGCCAGTGCGTTCAACTGGCCGGACAATTCCACCGCATCGTCTTGCGCGGCCAAGCCCTCGAACTTGTTGTCCGCGCTCTCGAAGCGCGTGCCGGTGAGCCGCGACAATTCCAGCGCGACTTTCCTGCCGAAGCGCGGATCGGCATTGATCCCGGTGCCGATCGCGGTGCCGCCCAGCGGCAGGCGGCGCAGGCGCTTCAAGCTGTCGTCGATGCGCGTTTCGGCCGATTGCAGTTGCGCCGACCACGCCGAGAATTCCTGCTTGAAGGTCAGCGGCATCGCGTCCATCAGATGCGTGCGCCCGGTCTTCACCACGCGTCCGAGCGAGGCGCCACGACGGTCAATCGTCTTGCGCAAGTGCTTCAATGCCGGCAGTAAATCTTCCAGCACGGCCAATTGCGCGGCAACGCGCAGCGTGGTCGGAATCACGTCGTTGGAACTCTGGCCGAGGTTGACGTGGTCATTCGGGTGCACCCGGGTCTTGCCGGCCTTGGCGGAACGATTGGCAAGGTTGGCGATCACCTCGTTGGCATTCATGTTCGACGAGGTACCGGAGCCGGTCTGGTACACGTCGATAGGGAAATGCGCGTCGAAATCGCCCGCCGCCACCTGCAACGCCGCCGTGCGGATCGCATGCGCCACGTTCTTCGGCAAGTAGCCGAAACCGGCGTTGACCTCGCTTGCCGCGGCCTTGACCAGGCCGAGCGCGCGGATGAAGCCGCGCGGCATCGGTTGCCCGGAAATCGGGAAATTCTGCACCGCGCGCTGGGTCTGCGCGCCCCACAGCGCCTCGCTGGGCACCTGCAGTTCGCCCATGGAATCGTGTTCGATACGGAACTTCCCACTCATCGCCAGTCTCCGGTTTCGGGGGATTCGAGGATACGCCCGTGGCCGGGTTAAAATGCGCGCCCGTCCCGGCGTGAGCCGGCAACACTCCGTTTCGACCCAGAGCCCCCCATGTCCGAAGCCAGCCTGCTCGCCCTGTCCCCGCTCGATGGCCGCTACGCGTCCAAGACCGATGCGCTGCGCCCGATCTTCTCCGAATACGGCCTGATCAAGGCGCGCATCACCGTCGAGATCGAATGGCTGCTGGCGCTGGCCGCGGAACCGGGCATTGTCGAGCTGAAGGATTTTTCGCCGGCCGGCAAGGCCAGGCTGCACAAGCTCATCGCCGCGTTCTCGCCGGCGCAGGCCGCACGCGTGAAGGAAATCGAGCGCACCACCAACCACGACGTCAAGGCGGTCGAATACTTCATCAAGGAACAGCTGAAGGACGACGCCGAACTTGGTCCGGCCCTGGAATTCGTGCATTTCGCCTGCACCAGCGAGGACATCAACAACCTGTCCTACGGCCTGATGCTGGGCGCGGCGCGCAAGGACGTGCTGATTCCGGCCTACACCGGCATCGCCGCATCGCTGCGCAAGCTCGCCCACGCGCAGGCCACGCAGCCGATGCTGTCGCGCACCCACGGCCAGACCGCGTCGCCGACCACGCTGGGCAAGGAAATCGCCAACGTCGTCGCCCGCCTCGAACGCCAGATCGCGCAGATTTCCGCGGTCGAACTGACCGGCAAGATCAACGGCGCGGTCGGCAACTACAACGCGCACGTGATTGCGTATCCGGACGTCGATTGGCAGGACTTCGCGCGGAAGTTCGTCGAATCGCTCGGCCTCGTGTTCAACCCGTACACCACCCAGATCGAGCCGCACGACAACGTCGCCGAGATCGGCGATGCCGCGCGCCGCGCCAACACCATCCTGATCGACCTGGCGCGCGACGTATGGGGCTACATTTCGCTCGGCTACTTCAAGCAGCGCCTGAAGGAAGGCGAAGTCGGTTCGAGCACGATGCCGCACAAGGTCAACCCGATCGACTTCGAGAACGCCGAAGGCAATTTCGGCCTCGCCAACGCGCTGTTCGAGCATTTCGGCGCCAAGCTGCCGATTTCGCGCTGGCAGCGCGATTTGACCGATTCGACCGTGCTGCGCGCGCTCTGCACCGCGTTCGGGCACACGCTGATCGCGGTCGATTCGCTGGCGAAGGGCCTGGGCAAGCTGGAAGTCAATCCGCAACGCCTCGATGCCGACCTCGATGCCGCGTGGGAAGTGCTGGCCGAAGCGGTGCAGACGGTGATGCGCCGCCACGGCCTGCCGAATCCCTACGAACAACTGAAGGCGCTCACGCGCGGCCAGGGCATCACCGCCGATTCGATGCGCGCCTTCATCGAATCGCTCGATCTGCCCGCCGATGACAAGCAGCGGCTGCGCGCGCTCACGCCCGGCAGCTACATCGGTCTGGCCGACAAGCTGGCGCAGGAAATCTGACCCGATGCGCCTCGCATTCACCCTTGTCGTGCTGTCCATGCTGTGCGCCGGCACGGCACGCGCGGCACCGGCAGTCGATTCGATTCCGGCCTGCCCTGCCGACGCCGACCCGATGCAGGGCTGGAGCACGCGCGCACCGCCGCGCAAGATCTTCGACAACACGTATTACGTCGGCACCTGTGGGATCAGTTCGATCCTCGTCGTCGGCAAGCAAGGCGACATACTGATCGACGGCGCGACCGAAAAGGCTCCGGCATCGATCGAAGCCAACATCCGCGCACTGGGCTTCAAGTTGAGCGACGTAAAAGCAATCCTCAACACGCATGAGCATTCCGACCACGCCGGCGGCCTGGCGCGACTGCAACGCGACACCGGCGCGCCGGTGTTGGCGCGCGCGCCGTCCGCCGCGACGCTTCGACGCGGCGCCAGCGATCGCAGCGATCCGCAGTTCGCGCAACTGGACCAATACCCGCCGGTGGCGAACGTGCACGTCATCGCCGACGGACAGGTCGTGCAAGTCGGCGAGTTGAAGCTCACGCCACATGCCACGCCCGGCCATGCGCCCGGCAGCACCAGTTGGACGTGGCGTTCGTGCGAAGGCCCGCATTGCGTGGACATCACCTATGCCGACAGCCTCAGCGCGCTTGCGGACAAGCATTACCGCTACGCCGATCATCCGGCCTACGTCGCCGCGTTCCGCCACAGCATCGACACCGTCGCGTCATTGCCTTGCGACATCCTGCTCAGCCCGCATCCGGCCGCCAGCAATTTGCTCGCACGCCTCGACGGCGAGGCGCCGCTGGTCGACTCGAATGCCTGCAAGCGCTATGCCGACGCTGCACGCAAAAACCTCGAACAACGCCTGCAAGACGAAAACCACGGAACCGCGCCATGATCGGAATCGACACCGCAAAACCGGTAAATTCCCGCGTTGACGAATAAAAATGGAGGCATCGCCGTGAAGCTGCGCCATGTTTACCTGCTGCTTGCCATCCTCGGTGCCATTGTGCCGCTTGCGTGGTTCGCGCCGTGGCTGCTGCAACATGGCCCGGATATCCCGTTGCTGCTGCGAGAACTGTTCTCGACCCGCGCCGGCGGATTCTTCGGCCTGGACGTGCTCATTTCCGCCATCGTGCTATTCCGCTTCATTCGCGGCGAAGCATCCCGCCTGCACATGCGCCACGCTTGGCTGCCCGTGGTTTCAACCTTGCTGGCCGGAGTTTCCTGCGGCCTGCCGCTGTTCCTTTACCTGCGTCAGCGCACACTCGACGAACACATAGCACCATGACTTTCATTATTGAAATCGACGCCAAGCAACACTTCCCGCTCGGCATGACCGCACAGAAATTCCTGCACGAGTATTGGCAGAAGAAGCCGCTGCTGATCCGCAACGCGTTCCCCGGCTACGAATCGCCGGTGCAGCCGGAAGACCTCGCCGGCCTGGCCTGCGAGGACGGCGTGCTGGCGCGGATCATCAGCGACGACCCGAACACCGATACGTGGTCGCTGCGCACCGGCCCGTTCGCCGAGGAGGATTTCCCCGGCATGCCACACGAACACTGGACGCTGCTGGTGCAGGACGTGGACAAGTGGGACGCGGACGTGGCCGCGCTGCTGCCGGCGTTCGATTTCCTGCCGCGCTGGCGCGTCGACGACATCATGGTGTCCTTCGCCGCCACCCACGGTTCGGTCGGCGCGCATGTCGATCAATACGATGTTTTCCTGTTGCAGGCGCAGGGCCAGCGCCGCTGGATGATCGACGCCGGCGAACATCCGCCGCTGGCTTTCCGCGACGATGCGGAAATCAAGCTGTTGCGCGAATTCAATCCGACCCACGACTGGGTGTTGAATCCGGGCGACATGCTGTACCTGCCGCCGAACGTGCCGCACCACGGCGTCGCGGTGAATCCGTGCCTGACCTTCAGCGTCGGCATGCGCGCGCCGTCGAGCGCGGAGCTGATTTCGGATTGGCTCGACGAGATGATCGCCGGTGCCGACGAAAGCCTCCGCTACCACGACGAGGATTTGCGCAAGCCGAAGGATCCGTACGAGATCGATGCCGATGCGATGACGCGCGTGGTCGCCGCGCTCAATGCGCTGCGCATGAACGACGCCGATCGGCTCGGCGACTGGTTTGGCCGTTTCATCACCACCTATCGCACCGCCGGCGAGATCCTCGCGCACGGCGAGGCGCCTTCGCGCATCGAAGTGGAGTTCGAGCTGCAACGCGGCGCGACGCTGCAACGCCACCCGTTCGCACGGCCGGCATGGCGCAAGGCGCACGCCGGCAAGGGCGCGGTGCTGTATTCCAGCGGCCTCGAATTCGCGCTGGCGCAGAAGGACGCGAAGGCGCTGGCCGCGGCGCAGGCAATCGACGGTGCGCTGTATGCGGCGCTGTCGCCGGCCGGGCGCGACGCGGTGTTCGCGCTGGTCGAACGCGGCCATTACCAGTTGCTCGACCTGGCGTAAGCTGCGCCCTCCCGACCTGCGACCGGAGCGGACATGGAATTGCCGAGCGAAGCCCCCGCGATGCCGTCCGCCGCCGGCTCGCGCGCGACCTCGACCCGCGCCGAAGGGCTGCAGGCCGCGCTGGAGATCGTCGGCGACGCGCGGCGCGCGCTGGCCGTGCGCGTGCACGCGCTGGAACCGGGGCTGTTCGACCAGGCCACCCTGCTCGATGCGCTGCGCGCGCTGGCGGTACGCAATCCCGGCCGCGCCGAGATCCGCATCCTCGTCCACGACGCCGGCGGCCTGCCACAATCGCCGTTGCTGCCGCTGCTGCAGCGCCTGACCAGCAGCTTCTTCGTGCGCGAGGTCGAGGACCCGGCCGACCGCGCGTACGCCTCGGCCTACCTCGCCAACGACAACGGCGGCTGGTGGTTCCGGCCGCTGTCGACCAGTTTCGACGGCCAGACCGCGCTCGCCCAGCCCGGCATCGCGAAGCAGTTGCGCGAAGACTTCCTGCCGGCGTGGGAGCGCGCGCGGCCATGCAGCGAGTTGCGCGCGCTCGGCATCTGAGCGCCCGGCTGCAAAACGGCATGGCCGGAACGCTCAATCACGGCGATGGCCTGCACCACGCATGACCAATGGGCCGGAACGGGTTTCATCGCGCCGCGATGGGTCTATAATTTGTTGGCTATATCGACCGACGGACTGTTTCACCCAGAACAACCTGCCGGCCCGAACATCCCTCTCCCCGCTGCCACGCGCAGCACATGAAAAGTTCGTCGCCAACGTGGACAATCTACTCAAGCAGTTTGCGCAATCCTCGCAACTCAATGGAGGCAACGCCTCCTACGTCGAAGACCTTTACGAGCAATACCTGGTCGCGCCCGACAGCGTCGACCCGAAATGGAAAGCCTATTTCGACGGCTTCAAGGGCCGCGAAGCCGGCGACGTGCCGCACTCGGTCGCCATCGAGAACATCCTGGTCGCCTCCCGGCTCGCCGCCAACGGCGCGTTGTCGACCGGCGGCGAAGACGAACTGGGCCGCAATGTCGGCCGCCTGATCACCGCCTACCGCGGCCGCGGCCATCTCGGCGCCAAGCTCGATCCACTCGGCCTGACCCCGCCGAACCCGCCGGCCGAACTCGGCCTTGCCGCGCACAGCCTGTCCGATGCCGATTTGTCCAAGGACGTGCCCACCGGCGGCATCGGCGGCACCCCGACGATGAAGTTGAAAGACCTCGTCACCCGCCTGCAGGCCACCTACACCGGCAGCATCGGCGCCGAGTTCATGCATATCCCCGAGCAGGAACAGCGCCAGTGGCTGTACCAGCGCCTGGAAGCGGCCGGCGGCAACTACGGCCTCGACAAGGCCAGCAAGGTCCGCACCCTGGAACGCATCACCGCCGCCGAAGGCCTCGAGCGCTACCTGCACACCAAGTACGTCGGCCAGAAGCGCTTCTCGCTGGAAGGCGGCGAATCGATGATCGCGATGGTCGATGCGATCATCAACCAGGCCGGCAAGGACAAGACCAAGGACATCGTGATCGGCATGGCCCACCGCGGCCGCCTCAACATGCTGGTCAACGTGCTCGGCAAGAACCCGCGCAAGCTGTTCGACGAGTTCGAGGGCAAGTTCGACCACCCGGTCAACGAATACGGCCACACGGGCGATGTGAAGTACCACATGGGCTTCTCCGCCAACGTCGCCACCCAGGGCGGCAACCCCGTGCACCTTGCGCTGGCGTTCAACCCGTCGCATCTGGAAATCGTCAACCCGGTCGTCGCCGGCTCGGTGCGTTCGCGCCAGGAACGCCGCAACGACATCGGCGGCAGCATCGTGCTGCCGATCCTGATCCACGGCGACGCCGCGCTCGCCGGCCAGGGCGTCAACATGGAGCTGTTCCAGATGTCGCAGGCGCGCGGCTTCCTGGTCGGCGGCACCGTGCACATCGTGATCAACAACCAGGTCGGCTTCACCACCTCGAACATCCACGACGCGCGCTCCACCCTGTACTGCACCGACATCGCCAAGATGGTCAACGCACCGGTGCTGCACGTGAACGGCGACGACCCGGAAGCGGTGATCTTCGCCTCGCATCTGGCCCACGAATTCCGCAACACGTTCAAGAAGGACGTGGTGGTCGACCTGGTCTGCTACCGCCGCCACGGCCACAACGAAGCCGACGAACCGGCGGCGACGCAGCCGGTGATGTACCAGGTCATCCGCAAGCTGCCGACCACCCGCGAGCTGTATGCGCAGAAGCTCGAAACCGACGGCACCCTCGCCGCCGGCGAAGGCAAGCAGATGGTCGACGCGTATCGCGCCAAGCTCGATGCCGGCGAGTTCACCGCCGACCTGATCGACATCACCCCCGACGCCGAAGTGAAGGTCGATTGGGACAAGTACCTGCACGGCAAGTTGAGCGACAAGGTCGACACCCGACTGCCGAAAGCCAAGCTGCAACAGTTGGCCAGGACCATCACCACGATCCCGGCCGATGTCACCCTGCACCCGCGCGTGGCCAAGATCTACGAAGACCGTGCCAAGATGACCGAAGGCGCGCTGCCCGGCGACTGGGGCTTCGCCGAGAACCTCGCCTACGCGACCCTGCTCGACGAAAGCCATCGCCTGCGCCTGGTCGGCCAGGACGCCGGCCGCGGCACGTTCTTCCATCGCCATGCGGTCCTGCACGACCAGAAGACCGACAACTACTACCTGCCGCTGCAGCAACTGGTGGACAACCCGCAGGACGCCACCGTGATCGACTCGCTGCTCAGCGAGGAGGCGGTGATGGCGTTCGAGTACGGCTACTCGACCACCGACCCGGATACGCTGTGCATCTGGGAAGGCCAGTTCGGCGACTTCGCCAACGGCGCGCAGGTGGTGATCGACCAGTTCATCGCCGCCG
>JAATFG010000041.1 GCA_015655355.1 Lysobacterales bacterium | reverse complement strand
GGATGCGCATTCGTATGCGCACGCCGCCTACGGCTTGCCGGTCGGCGCATGGAAGATCGCGAATGCATTGAACGACGACGCACGCAAGGCTTTGCAACTGGGCTGGGGCCTGGGCGCGTACAAGTTCGCGCGCTACAAGCAACCGGCGCGCGCCGCGGCGCAACTGGCCGCGGAAGATTTCGACGCGGAAATGCTCGATGTGCTCGCCGCGTGCAGCCGCGTGCGCGATTGGGTCAACACGCCGACCGAGCACATGGGCCCGGACGAACTGGAAGCCATCGCGCGCGAACTGGCGCAAGCGCATGGCGCGCGACTCGACGTCGTCGCCGGCGACGGGTTGCTCGCGCAGAACTATCCGGCGATCCACGCGGTCGGCCGCGCATCGCATCGCGCGCCGCGCTTGATCCATCTCGCCTGGGGCGATGAATCGCACCGGCACGTCGCGCTGGTCGGCAAGGGCGTGTGCTTCGACACCGGCGGCCTCGACCTCAAGCCTTCGGCCGGCATGCGCAACATGAAGAAGGACATGGGCGGCGCCGCGCATGCGCTCGCACTTGCGGGGTTGGCGATGGCGCGCAAGCTGCCGCTGCGCATCACGCTGCTGGTGCCGGCGGTGGAGAACTCGATCGGGCCGGACGCATTCCGCCCCGGCGAAATCATCAACACGCGCAGCGGCATCAGCGTCGAGATCGACAACACCGATGCCGAAGGCCGCCTGATCCTCGGCGACGCCTTGGTGCGCGCCAGCGAATTGAAGCCGGATGCGATCCTCGATTTCGCCACGCTCACCGGCGCCGCGCGCGTGGCGCTCGGCCCGGAACTGCCGGCGCTGTTCGCCAACGACGACGCGCTCGCCAACGCATGGCTCGACGCGGCCAACACGACCCGCGACCCGGTGTGGCGGATGCCGCTGTGGAATCCGTACCTGCGCTACCTCACCAGCCACGTCGCCGATCTCGCCAACGCCGGCTCGCCGATGGCGGGTGCCGTCACCGCCGCGCTGTACCTGCAGCGCTTCGTCGATGCGGGCATTCCATGGGCACACCTCGATACCTACGCCTGGAACGACAGCGAGCGTCCCGGCCGCCCCACCGGTGGCGAGGCGCTCGGCCTGCGTTCGGCGTACGCACTGCTGGGCACGTTGGCCGCGAAACCGGGCAAAACGCGCTGAAACATGGCCCTGGCGGGCGCGTGTCGGCCCGCTGTCGCCGTCCTGTCGCGCCGCTGCCGGCGACTGTCGGCATACTGTCGTTCCCTTCGGCGCGGCTCCCGCCCAAGCTGGACGCCGGTGACAACAAGGACAACGCCATGCTCGTGCAGAAACTCCGACTCCAACGCGGCTGGTCGCAGCAGCAACTGGCCGAACTGTCCGGCCTGAGCGTGCGCACCATCCAGCGCGTCGAGAACGGCCACCTGCCGAGCGTGGAAACCCTGAAGTCGCTGGCCTCGGTCTTCGAGATCGAGTTCTCCCAACTCTCCAGCGAGGAACCCGCCATGAACACGAACACCCAAGCCGCGAGCACCGACGCGTCCGCCAGCCTGCGCGAGCGCGAGGAAAAGATGGCCTTCCGCCACGTGCGCAAGGTCAAGGCCTTCTACATGCACCTGGCCCAGTACGTCGCCATCGTCGGCGGCCTGGCACTGCTCAACTGGTTCACCAGCCCGCATTACTGGTGGGTTTTGTGGGTTGCCTGCGGGTGGGGCATCGGTTTGCTTTCGCACGCCGCGGCGACCTTCGAGTTCCTGCCGTTCTTCGGCCCGGATTGGGAACGGCGCCAAGTCGAGAAGCGCCTCGGCCGTTCGCTGTAAGCGCGCATGCCGGCGACGCCGCGCCCGCACCTGGAATTGCGTTTGCCGCGCCCCGACGAAGAGGCCGAATTCCTGCGCGCGCACCGCGCGGCGTCGGCGACGTATCCGGGCTTCCTGCACTACCACGACGAAGGCATGGGCTTCGCCGCGTACCTGCAATGCCTGCGCGACCAGCAGCAAGGCGTGAATCCACCGACGCCGGAACACGTGCCGAGCAGTTTCCTGTTCGCCTTCGATGGCGCGCGCATCGTCGGCCGCGTCTCGCTGCGCCATCGGCTCGCGCCCAATCGCGGCGATTGGTACGGCCACATCGGCTACGCGGTGGTGCCGGAATTCCGCAACCGCGGCCACGCGACCGCGATGCTGGCGCAAGCGCTGCGGATCGCGCGCGTCGAACTCGGCATCGCGCGCGTGCTGGTCACCTGCGACGACGACAACCTCGCCTCGATCAAGGTCATAGAGCGCAACGGCGGCGTGCTCGAGGACATCGTGCGACACCCGGCGTTGCCGAAGCCGAAACGGCGCTACTGGTTCGGCTGATCCGGCTCAATTGGCGATGGTCGGGCCGAACAGCAGCGCGTAACCGGCCACGATCACGATGGCGGCCACGATCCAGCCCCGACTGCGCGGCAGCACGTTGCGCGGTCGCGGGTCCTCGGCCAAAGGCTGCGCGCGATACGGTCCCCAGGCGAAACCGGAGGTGCCGCCCAGGCTGGACGCCACGGCGGAGGTGAGCACGATCACCAGCCCCTCGGGATTCAGCAGGCCGACCAGCACCGACACCACGCCGCCGGCGAGGTAGGCGATCAGGGAAATCCGGCGGATGCGGACCACCCGATCCGCGCCGCCACCGACGATGTAGCCTAGCCTGCGCATGCTCCACACCACCGCGCGGTCGTAGCACAGGTAGCCGAGCACGCCCATCGGCACGCGCCACAGCCACGGTGCCGCGACACCCTGCAACGCGCCGCCGGGGGCGACACCGAGGTCGCCGATGCCGCCGATCGCCGAAAACACCGGGTACCCGAATGCGGTCATGCAGCCGATGCTGGCCAGCAACCAGCAGAACACGCGCGACAACGGCCTGCGGCAACGCGCCACCAGGTTCGCCGCGACCAGGCCCGTGCACAGGCTCATGATCGGACCGGCCAGCGCGACCCAGCGGATCGACGCCGTGCCCATCGCGCGGTAATCGCAATCGACGTAGAACGCGCCGAACCCGCGCACGTGCCCGCCGAGCAAGGTGCATGCCAGCGCGTGCCCGCCATGCTCGTGCAACGCCGTCTCCAGCACATAGGCAATGGCGGCGAGCGCGGCGAGCGTCCACGGGTCGAATCCCCTGTCGGGAACGGTGTTGCGTGCGTTCGCGTCATTCATGGCAACTCTCCTATAACCAGCCCTTCTGCCGCGCGATGCGCGCCGCCTCGATGCGGTTGGACGCGCCGAGCTTGCCGATCGCTTCGGACAGGTAGTTGCGCACGGTGCCCTGCGACAGGTTCAAGCGCGCGGCGATGTCGCCGGCGCTGGCGCCTTCGCCGGCCAGGCGCAGCACCTGGCGTTCGCGCTCGTTGAGCGGATCGGCGTCGCTCCACGCTTCCATCGCCAATTGCGGGTCGATCGCGCGTGCGCCGCGCTGCACCTGGCGCAGCGCTTCGGCGAGCTTTTCCGCCGGCGCGTCCTTGAGCAGATAGCCGGCGACGCCGGCGTCGAGCGCGCGACGCAGGAAGCCGCTGCGGGCGAACGTGGTGACGATGACCACGCGCGTGGGCAATTCGTGGCGCTGGATGCGCTGCGCCAGTTCGAGGCCGCTCAGCCCCGGCATCTCGATGTCGGTGACCAGCACGTCGGGACCCAGCCGCTGCACTTCGCGCCACGCGGCCTCGCCATCGGCGACGGCGCCGATCACGTCGATGTCGCTTTCCAGCCCGAGCAGCGCGGCCAGCGCGCCGCGCACCATCGCCTGGTCTTCGGCCAGCAGGATGCGGATCATGCGAACATCCTAGCCCGGAGTGGACGCGCCGTATCCGGACACCGCGGCGGCGGCCGGTTGCGGCGGCGTGGCGACGGCCGCCGCGGCCTGCCGCTTGCACGGGATCCGCAGCAGCACGCGCGTACCCTGGCCCTTCGGCGATTCGATCGACAGCGTGCCGCCGAGCGCGGCGACGCGCTCGCGCATGCCGCGCAGGCCGTTGCCATCCTCGACCGCACCACCGCGGCCGTTGTCCTCGATCCGCAGCAACAGCGCGTCGGCTTCGCGCACGAACCCGATCCGCGCCTGCGTGGCATGCGCGTGGCGGGCGATGTTCGTCGCCGCCTCGCGCAGCACCAGCGCCAGCGGGCGCTCGGTGTCCGCCGGCAACGGCGGCGGCGGGTCGTAGTCCAGATGCACCTGCGACAACTCCAGCAGCAAGCGCGCCGACGCCAGTTCCCCGGCAAGGTCGGCGGCACGGAAACCGGTGACCGCGCTGCGCACTTCGGCGAGCGCATCGCGGGCGACGCACTCGGCTTCGGCCATCTCGCGGCGCGATGCGGCTGGATCGCGCTCGGACAGCTTGCGCGCCAGCTCCAGCTTCAACGTGATCAGCGACAGGGTGTGCCCGAGCAGATCGTGCAGGTCGCGGCCGATGCGCTCGCGCTCGGCGGTCGCGGCCAGCCGGCGCACTTCCTCGTGCGACAGGCGCAGTGCGACATCGCGGCGCTTGTTGCCGCGCTCCACATGCACCAGCACGCCGATCACCAGGGCCGTGACCGGCATCCACGCCAGCGAACCCCACGGATAGCCCAGCCCCCGCGCGAACAGGATCAACCCCAGATTGAGCGCCAGCACCTGCGCCAGGTAGACCCACAACGGGCGCTCGACGCCGGCGCCGAGCAGGACGCAGCCGAACACGAAATAGCTCAACCCGGACGGGTACCACGGCAGCAACGCGAAGCACAGGGCGACGATGCCCAGTGCGCACAGCCCGACCCAGCGTCGCGTCGCCTGGTAAGCGCCCAGGTACAGCGCCATGAACGACGGATACGAGAGCGCGGTCAGCAGCGCCCAGCGCAAGTCGTAGCCTTCCGGCGTGAACGTCGGCACGATGAAGACCCACACCGTCCACAGCAGGTGGATCGCATCCAGCCACGGCGACTTGCCTTCGCGGATGCGCGCCGCCGCCAGCGAATCCGGCGCGGGCCGGAACCAGCGACCAAGCAACTCGCGCAACAGGGATGGAACGGCGGACATGCTTCGCATCCTACTTCAACCGTTGCGACGCAAGCGCCGCGCGGCCAACAGCAGGAACACGATGGTAAAACCGCATAGCGCCAACACGTGCCGCGTCACGCCGCCGTGCTGCGTGCCCACGGCCGTCTGCATCAGCGCGTTCAAGTGGAAACTCGGCCACACCGGCGCGATCTGCGCGAATACCTTGGGCAACATCGACAGCGGCAGCCACAGGCCGGACAGGAACGCCATCGGCAGGTACACCAGATTGACCGTGCCCGGCGCGCCCTGTCCCTTGACCAGCGTGCCGACCAGCAGGCCCAGCGCACAGAACGGCAACACGCCGAACACGCCGGTGGCCAGCATCGCCAGCACCTGTGCGGCACTCAGCGGCACATGCGCGGCAAACAGGCCCAGCGCCAGCAGCAACAGCATCACGATGCCCGCCATCAGCATCGCCATCACCATCTTGCCGATCAGGTAGGCCAATGGCGGCATCGGCAACGCGCGCTTCAAGGTCAGCAAACCGTTTTCGCGCTCCATGCCCAGCGACACGGCAAAGCCGAACAGCCCCGGCCCCATCACCCCGAAGGTTGCGTACGAAGCCAACAGGTAACGCTCGGCATCGACGTTGCCGTGGTTCAGCACGATGCCGAACATCGTGTAGAACACGGTCGAGAACGCCAGCATCGGCACGATGAAGCCGGGATTGCGCAGGTAGCGCAGGATTTCGGCACGCGTCTCTTCGAAGTAGGCGCGCAGCACGCGGCCGCGCGGCATCGGCGTGGAAGCAATGCGGGAAAGGGATGCGTTCATTTCAGGCGGCCTCGCGTTGTTCGTCGATGGAAGCTTGCTCGTCGCCGACCAATTGCTCGAAGGCTTCGGCCAACCCCGCCGCGCGCACTTCCAGCGCCGACAGGTTCGGATCGGCGTCGAACAGGCGGCGCACCAGCGCTTCGGCGTGCGCACTGGACAACAACAGGCGTTCGCCGTCGAGGCTGGCCTCCGCGACTTCAGGCCAGCGCCGCGCGGTGTCGACGTCGACCGCGGTACGGCAGCGCACGCGGCGCAGCGCTACGCGCTCGCGCAGTTCGTCGACGCCGCCGTCGCTGACCACCTTGCCGCGCGCCATCACGCACACGCGGTCGGCCAGCGCTTCGGCTTCTTCGAGGTAATGCGTGGTCAGCAGCACCGCGTTGCCTTCGGCGACGAGGTGGCGGATCGCCGCCCACAGTTTCTGCCGCGAACCGATGTCCATGCCGACCGTCGGTTCGTCGAGGAACAGCAGCTTCGGCCGCCCGCACAAGGCCAGCGCGAACTGCACGCGGCGCTGCTGGCCGCCGGACAACTTCGCATACGGACGCGCCAGCAGGTCGGCGACGCCGGCCAGTTCCGCGCTTTCCTGCAACGCACGCGGCGCGGGGTAATAACTCGACACCAGCCGGATCAGCTCGCCGACGCGCAAGGTCGGCGGCAACGCCGCCTGTTGCAACATGACACCGATGTGGCGGCGCGCGTCGAGTTCCTGCGGATCGCGACCGAACAATTCGACCGTGCCCGCGTCGGCGCGCACCAGCCCGAGCAAGGTGCCGATCGCGGTGCTCTTGCCGGCGCCGTTCGGGCCGAGCAGCGCCAGCAGTTGCCCGCCGCGCACGTCGAGGTCGACGCCGTCGAGCGCCTGCAGCTTGCCGTAGGCCTTGCGCACGCCCTGCAGGCGCGCATGCGGCATGGTCTGGATCGTCATCGTCGGCTCCTTTCGCGGAATTGACCGACAGGCTAGGCTTGGCGCGGCGATGGCGGCAGCGCCGGGCGTCATCCATTGCGCATGACAAACCTCACCTGTTTCCGCCGCCAACGCGGCCTAGACTGCGCCGCAACTGCCGCTTCGGCACAACCCCGACGCCCCGCTCCGCCTGGATCGCCCGGACACCATGAACGCTTCCGCCGAACTGCTGAAGGAACTGCGCATCGACCGCAAGGCGCCGCCGCCCGCGCCGCCGTCGCGCCGCGGCATGTGGATCGCGCTGGCGGCGCTCCTCGTCGTGCTGGTGCTGCTGGCGGCGGCGTGGTTCGCGTTCAGTCGCGCCCGGCCGCTCGAAGTGCGCACGGCGACGGTGGCGGCGATCTCCAACGGCGGCGCCTCGGCCTCGGTGCTCGACGCGACCGGCTACGTGGTCGCGCGGCGCATGGCCACGGTGTCGGCGAAGATCACCGGCAAGGTGCGCGAAGTGCTGATCGAGGAAGGCCAGCACGTCAAGGAAGGCCAGATCGTCGCCACCCTCGACCCGGTGGACGCGAACGCGCAGCGCGCATTGAACGCCTCGCAACTGTCCGCCGCGCGCAGCCAGGTCGACGGCGTGCGCGCGCAACTGGCGCAGGCCGAGGCCGATGCCGGGCGCTATCACACGCTGGTGCAGCAGCAACTGGTTTCGCAATCGCAATACGACCAGGCCGTCGCCCAGCGCGACAACCTTCGCGCGCAGTTGCTGACCGCGCAACGCAACGTGCAGGTTGCCGACGACGCGCTGACGATCGCCGACAACGGCGTCGACAACACCATCGTGCGCGCGCCGTTCGCCGGCGTCATCACCACCAAGGATGCGCAGCCAGGCGAAATCATCTCGCCCTTGTCGGCCGGCGGCGGCTTCACCCGCACCGGCGTCGGCACCATCGTCGACATGGATTCGCTGGAAGTGCAGGTCGATGTCGGCGAAGCCTTCATCGGCCGCGTGCAGCCGAAGATGCCGACCGAAGCCACGCTCGACGCGTATCCGGACTGGAAGATCCCGGGCGACGTCATCGCCATCATTCCCGCCGCCGACCGCGGCAAGGCCACGGTGACCGTGCGCGTGGCGCTGCAGACGAAAGACCCGCGCATCGTCCCCGACATGGGCGTGCGGGTCAGTTTCCTCGAAGCGGCGAAGCCGGCCGAGAGCACGCCCGTCGGCGTGCGCGTGCCGGCCGCGGCGCTGGTCGAGCGCGACGGCAGGAACGTCGCCTTCGTCGTCGGCGACGACGGCCGCGTCGCGTTGCATGAAGTGAAAACCGGCATCGCGTTGAACGACGACAGGCAGGTGCTGTCCGGCCTGTCCGCCGGCGACAGCGTGGTGCTGGAGCCGCCGCCCGCGCTGAAGGACGGAACCAAGGTGAAGCTGGCGGACACCGCTGCCGGCGATTGATTTCCCACGGCAAAAGCAAGGCACGCTCGCTTCGCTCGCGCCCCTCTCCCGCCCCTTCGGGGCACCCTCCCCCACGCAGGGGGAGGGGAAGCCAATGAGGTAACGCCATGTCATCGCTGGTCATCATCCGCAATCTGCACAAGACCTATCAGCGCGGCCCGGAAAAGGTCGACGTGCTGCACGGCCTCGACCTCGACATCCCCGGTGGCGACTTCGTCGCGCTGATGGGCCCGTCCGGCTCCGGCAAGACCACGCTGCTGAACCTGATCGGCGGGCTGGACACGCCGAGCTCGGGCGAGATCGAGATCGAGGGCGAGCGCATCGACCGCATGAACGCCGCAGCCTTGTCGAACTGGCGCAGCCGCCACGTCGGCTTCGTGTTCCAGTTCTACAACCTGATGCCGATGCTGAGCGCGCAGAAGAACGTCGAACTGCCGCTGCTGCTGACCTCGCTGGGCGCCGCCGAACGCAAGCGCCGCGCGGAGATCGCGCTGACCCTGGTCGGGCTGGCGGATCGCAAGTCGCACAAGCCGAACGAACTCTCCGGCGGCCAGCAGCAGCGCGTGGCGATCGCCCGCGCGATCGTCTCCGACCCGACCTTCCTGATCTGCGACGAACCCACCGGCGACCTCGACCGGCAAAGCGCCGAGGAAGTGTTGCACCTGCTGCAGATGCTCAACCGCGACCACGGCAAGACGATCGTGATGGTCACGCACGACCCGAAGGCAGCCGAATACGCCACCCGCACCGTCCACCTCGACAAGGGCGAGCTGGTCGACGCGCCCGTGCACGCCTGAGCACGCGGAGGCGAACATGAAATATCTATCGCTGGTCTGGGCGCAGTTGTTCCGCAGCAAGACGCGGACCCTGCTGACGCTGTTGTCGGTGGTCGCCGCGTTCCTGCTGTTCGGCATGCTCGATTCGGTGCGGGTGGCGTTCAACTCGGGCAGCAGCGTCGATGGCGCCAACCGCCTGATCGTGGCGTCGCGGCTGTCGATCACGCAGACGCTGCCGATCAACCTGCAATCGCAGATCGCCGCGGTGCCCGGCGTGCGCAAGGTCGCCTACGCGATGTGGTTCGGCGGCATCTACCGCGACCAGAAGAACTTCTTCGCGAACTTCTCCGTCTCCGACGACTACTTCGACGTGTTCCCCGATTTCGTGGTGCCGCCGGAGCAGTTGGAGGCGTTCAGGCAGAACCGCACCGGCGCGGTGGTCGGCGCGGCGCTGGCGAAGAAATTCGGCTGGAAGCTCGGCGACACCATTCCGCTGCAGGCGACGATCTTCCCGCGCAGCGGCAGCAACGACTGGCCGTTGCAGGTCAGCGCGATCTTCCATGCGAAGGATCCCAAGAACGCCGGGCAGGAACAGCAACTGATGCTGCACTGGAAGTATTTCGACGAAGCGAACGACTACATCAAGAGCCAGGTCAGCTGGTTCACCGTGCAACTCGACAACCCGGCGCAGGCCTCGCGCGTCGCGCAGGCGATCGACGCGATTTCGGCCAACTCCGACCACGAGACCAAGAGCCAGACCGAATCGGCGTTCCAGCAGGCCTTCGCCAAGCAGTTCGCCGACATCGGCCTGATCGTCACCGCGATCATGGCCGCGGTGTTCTTCACCTTGCTGCTGCTGACCGGCAACACGATGGCGCAGGCGGTGCGCGAACGCGTGCCGGAACTGGCGGTGCTGAAGACGCTGGGCTTCACCGACGGCACCGTGCTGGCGCTGGTGCTGGTCGAATCGGTGCTGCTGGTCGCGCTGGGCGGGCTGATCGGGTTGGCGCTGGCCTCGGTCATCATGCCGGCCGTCGCCGCGGCCAGCGGCGGCATGGTCCAGTTGCCGCGCGTGCCGTTGCAGACGTGGTTGGTCGGCCTGGGGCTGATGGCCGCGATCGGCGTCATCGTCGGCGTATTGCCGGCGCTGCGCGCGAAGCGGCTGAAGATCGTCGATGCATTGGCCGGACGCTGAGGGGCACACCATGAAGAAGTTCTTCGGAAACGCATTGACGATCCTCGCGCTCATCGCAGGATTGGCGCTCTGGATCGTGCTGCCGTGGTACGCGGTGTTCGCCGTCGCCGCGGCACTGGCGCTGTGGCTGCTGCTGACGCGCAGCGGACGGCTGGCGCTGGCGGCGACCAGGATCGGCGTCGCCAGCCTGCCGCAGCGCTGGGGCGCATCAAGCGTGATCATCGTCGGCATCGCCGGCGTGGTCGGGGTGCTGGTGGCGATGCTGGCGATGGGCGACGGCTTCAAGGCCACGCTCGACAACACCGGCCGCGACGACACCGCGATCGTGCTGCGCGGCGGCTCGCAGGCGGAAATCAATTCGGTCATCACCCGCGACCAGTTGCCGCTGGTGTCCAGCCTGCCCGGTGTGGCCAAGGGCGCCGATGGCAAGCCGCTGGTTTCGCCCGAGTTGTCGCAAGTGGTGGTGCTGCCGAGCAATTCCGACGGCGGCGACGTCAACGTGCAATTCCGCGGGGTCGGCGAACAGGCATGGGCGGTGCGCCCGAACCTGAAGATCATCGCCGGGCGCAAGTTCACCCCGGGCCTGCGCGAGATCGTGGTCGGCAAGGGCGCGGCGGCACAGTTCCGTGGCATCGAGGTCGGCAAGACGCTCGATCTGGCCCACCAGCAATGGACCGTGGTCGGCGAATTTTCCTCCGGCGATTCCTACGAATCGGAACTGTGGGCCGACACCGAGACCGTGGCTTCGACCTACGACCGCCAGGCCTACCAGTCGCTGCTGCTGCACACCGACGGCAAGAACGGCCTCAAGCAGCTGAAGGCGGCGCTGGACGCCGACCCGCGGCTGAAGCTGGACGTGGAAACCACGCGCGATTATTTCGCCAAGCAGTCCGGGCAGTTGTCGGGCCTGATCAACATCCTCGGCAAGGTCATCGGCACGATCATGGCGATAGGTGCCGTGTTCGGCGCGCTCAACACGATGTACGCGGCGGTCGCCGGCCGCGCGCGCGAGATCGCGACGATGCGCGCGATCGGCTTCCGCAGCCTGCCGGTGGTGCTGGCGGTGATGCTGGAGACGATGCTGCTGGCGCTGCTCGGCGGCGTGCTTGGCGGATTGATCGCATGGCTGGTGTTCAACAATTACAGCGTCAGCACGCTGGGCAGCAACTTCAGCCAGGTGGTGTTCCAGTTCAAGGTGTCGCCGCAATTGCTGTGGAGCGGGCTGAAGTGGGCGCTGGGCATCGGCCTGGTCGGTGGCCTGTTCCCCGCCCTGCGCGCGGCGCGACTGCCGGTGACCGAGGCGCTGCGCTCGGCGTAGGCGCGGGCTTGCTCGCGGCCGCGATCTCTCCCGCCCCAATATCCCTTCGTCAGGCATTCGTTCGCCATCCGGGCGCGTGGCGACGCGTTCGACGCCGTCGCCACGCAGGGTTCGGCGGGGTGCGGCTGAATCGTCATCAACCTGTCATCGAACCGAGGTAGAGCCGCCGCGCCGGCTTCGCTAAGGTTCGCTCCCCGCAAGCATCCGCCGAGGATGTCCGCCATGCCCCGCCTGCTGCTGACGGCGCTGGCCGTCGCAGCCTTGTGGCTGGGCGGTCAAGCGTGGTCGTCCACGTCTTCCTCGTTGAGCGAGCACATCACTGCGCCCGGCGGCACCTCGCCGCTGGTGCCGCAGGAGCGCATCGACCTGGCCCTGTCGCGCCTGCCGAACCGCAGCGGCTACGCGCAAGGCGCCGACGGCGTGCCGATCTTCTGGCGCGCGATCGACCCGCGCGATTACCGCACGCGCTACACCTACCAGCCCTCGCACACCGAGAGCAGTGGTGGCCACGGCGATTTCGCCCTGTATTTCAGCGTCCCGCCGCAGACCGGCGGAATCGCGCAGAAGCCACCGCGCGGCACGGTGGTCCTGCTGCACGGCTGGATGATGGACGGCGACGCGATGCTGCCGTGGGCGCTGCAATTCGCCAACGCCGGCTACCGCAGCATCAGCCTCGATTTGCGCAACCACGGCCGTTCCGGCAAGGGACTTTCGGGCTACGGCCTGCGCGAAGCCGACGACGTCGGCGATGTCATCCGCGAACTGCGCGCGCAAGGCGAAGTGCAAGGCCCGGTGTACCTGTTCGGCGTGTCCTACGGCGCGGCCACCGCGCTGTTCACCGCGCGCGAGATGGGCAACGACATCGCCGGCGTGGTCGCGATGGAAAGCTTCGCCAATGCCGGCCGCGGCATCCGCGACATGCTGCCGCACATGCTCTCGCTGCAGGCGCACGACCTGAAGGACGAAGCCACGCTCGGAGTCGCGCGCCTGCTGTACCGCCAGCAAGGCATGGACGAAGTGATGGCGCAGGCCGACCGCCAGCTCGGCCTCGATCTCGACCGTGTCGACGTCGCCGCCGCGCTGGCGAAAACCCGCGCCTGCGTGCTGCTGGTGCACGGCGGCGCCGACGAGCACATTCCGGTCGAACACGGCCGCGAACTGGCCGATGCGTCTCCGCGCGCGCGTTACCTCGAAGTGGCCGGCGAGAACCACATCAGCCTGCCGATGCGCATCGACGAGCTCGGCGGCACGGTCGATGGCTGGTTCGCCGCGCTGCCGCGCGCGAAGACGTCGTGCCCGAATCCGCAGGCGCCGCTGCTCGCCGCACGCTGAATTCGCCGCGCGTTACGCCGGCTTCTTGCCCAGCTTGGCCAGGGTGATGACCACCACGCCGACGACGATCAAGGCCATCGCAGCCAAGTCATGCGCATCGAACTGCTCGTGCGCCAGCCACGCGCCGAGCAGCACCGCGATCACCGGATTGACGTAGGCATAGCTGCCGACCAGCGCCGGCCGCACGTTGTGCAGCAGCCACACGTAGGCCGAGAACGCGACCAGCGAACCGAACACCAGCAGGTAGCACGCCGCGGCGATGCCGGAGGCACTCGGCCAGGCGGCGAATTTTTCGCCGGTGCAGATCCCGGCCAGCACCATCAGCATGCCGCCGCACAGCATCTGCGCAGCGGACATCATCAACGGCGCGGGCACGTCGCGCCCGCGCACCCACACCGAACCGAACGACCACGCCACCGCCGCCAGCAGCAGCGCACCGTAACCCAGCAACGATGACGTGCCGCGCAGGTTGCCGGCGTTGAGCCACAGCACGCCGGCGAAACCGATCGCCATGCCCAGCCATTCCAGCGGGCGCGGATGCTGGCCGCGCAACGCGGCGAAGATGCCCATCCACAGCGGCACCGTCGCGATCATCACCGCGGCGATGCCGGAAGGCACGATGGTTTCGCCGACGTTGACCATGCCGTTGCCGAGCAACAGCATCAACGCGCCCATCACCGCCGCGTTTTTCCACTGCGCGCGGGTCGGCGCGGCGACGCCGCGCCAGCGCAGGAAGGCGAACATCAGCCCGCCGCCGATGATGAAGCGGAACCCGCCGAGGAACATCGGCGGCCAACCGCCCTGCAAGGCGAAGCGGATGCCCAGATAGGTGCTGCCCCAGATCAGGTAGACCAGGGCGAGGGCGACGACGACGGCCGCCTTGCCGGGGTGCGGCGCGGCGGGAACGGGAGAATTCATGGGATATCCGTGGGGACGTGTTTTCGTGAAGCCCGGCATGGCGATTCTACGCAAAGCAACGCGCCCGATTGCGGCAGTCCGTCACGCCCGCTCGCGGTCGAGCAATTCCTGCTTCAGCGGCAAACCCCAGCGATAACCGCCGAGCGCTCCATCGCCACGGATCACGCGATGGCAAGGCACGATCACCGCGATGCGGTTGTGCGCGCAGGCGCTGGCCACCGCGCGCGCGCCGCGTGGCGCGTCGATGGCTGCGGCCATTTCCGCATAGGTCCGCGTCTGCCCGTGCGGAATCTTCATCAGCGCATTCCACACGCGTTGCTGGAACGCGGTGCCGAGCAGATCGACCTCGATCCCGGCATCGCGTCCACCGAGCCTGCGCGCGACCGCATGCAGGCGCGGGGCAAGGAATTCGTCGCGACCGGCATCGACGCGCTGCAACCGCGCGCGCGGGAATTCGCCCTGCAGTTTCTGTTCGAGCGCGCCGGCATCGTCACCGAGTTCGACCGCGCAGATGCCGCGCACGGTCGCCGCGACCAGGGCACTCCCGAGCGGCGTTGGCGCCACCGTCCAGCGGATGTCGATGCCCTGCCCGCCGGTGCGATACGCCGCCGGCGTCATCCCGAGTTTGGCCGCGCCATGCTCGTACACGCGCGACGGCGAACCGTAGCCGGCGGCGTACAACGCACCGCTCACGTCGTCGCCTTCGCGCAGGCCGCGCTTCAATGCGCCGAGCTTGCGCTGCGCGGCGTATTCGGCCGGGCTGAGGCCGAAGCGCGCGACGAAGCGACGCTGCAGGTGCGAAGCGCTGAGGCCGACCGCCTGCGCCAGTTCGGCCAGCGACAATGCATCGCCGTCGAGCAGCGTGCGGGCGCGTTCGAGCTTTGCGTCGAGCCGGCGGTCGTCGGAAATGTCCATGCGCGCAGGTTAGCGAGACGCCGTGGCGCGCGCTATCCGATTCTTGCGCGGCTAGACGCGGTTCACTTCGACGGTGACGTGGACCAGTTCCTCGTGCACCGACAAGGCCTCGCGCCAGTGCGCCGGGCCGGCGTCGGCGGAGGTGACCAGCGCCAGCTCGCAGGCGTACTTGCCCTTGCCGACGCGCCACACGTGCAGGTCGCTGATCTGCGCGCGCTGCGGGTCGCCGGCGATGACCTCGCGGATTTCGGCAACCACCGGCGCGTCCATTTCCGCATCCAGCAGCACCTTGCCGCTGGCGCGCAACAGGCCCCAGGCCCACGCGGTGACGAGAATCGCGCCGGCGATGCCCATCACCGGGTCGAGCCACTTCGCGCCCCAGTACAGGCCGGCGATCAGCGCGACGATGGCCAGCACCGACGTCGCCGCGTCGGCGAGCACGTGCACGTAAGCCGAACGCAGGTTGAGGTCGTGATGATGGTCACCGTGGTCGTGCGCATGGGCATGATCGTGATGATGGCCGTGGTGGTGGTCGTGCCCGTCGTGCAGCAGCCACGCGCAAACGAGGTTGACCGCAAGGCCGACCACGGCCAGCACGATCGCCTGTTCGTAGTGGATCGGCAGCGGCTTGAACAGGCGCTCGACCGACTGCCACGCCATCAGCGCGGCGACGCCGAGCAGCAGCACGGCGCTGGTGTAGCCGCCGAGGATTTCGATCTTCCACGTGCCGAAGGCGAAGCGCGCATCGTGCGCGTAGCGGCGCGCGCAGGCGTAGGCGAACACCGACAGCCCCAGCGCCAGCGCGTGCGAGCTCATGTGCCAGCCGTCGGCGAGCAGCGCCATCGAATTGAACGCGTAGCCGCCGACGATCTCGGCGACCATCATCGCCGCGGTGAGGATCACCGCGTACAGGGTGCGGCGTTCGGCCAGCGGGTTGCCTTCGTCGAAGACGTGGCGGTGGCGGAAGGATTCGGCGGCAGCGGTCAGGTTCATGGCGATGGCCTCGCGTTCAATATACCCCCATAGGGTATATGGCACATGCTAGGATCGGCAACATGAGCCACGTCGTCCACGACAACAAGAAACTGCTGGCGCGCGTGCGCCGCCTGCGCGGCCAGGTCGAGGCGCTGGAGCGCGCGCTGGCCGCCGACCCGGACTGCTTCGCCACGCTGACCCAGATTTCCGCGATCCGCGGCGCCGCGCAGGGACTGATGCTGGAAATCCTCGACGGCCACCTGCGCGAACACATCGGCGCGGAGAAGAACGCCGCGCGCCGCACCGAGGAAATCGCCGCCGTGCGCGGCCTGCTGCGTTCCCATTTCAAGTGAACCCGGGCGCGGCGCGATTCGGCTATGCTGAAGGCATGCCATCGCCTTCGCTGCTGCTGCGCATCGTGCTGTGCCTGAGCCTTGCCCTGAACGGCGTGGCGGCGGCATTGGCGTCCGCGCAAATGCACGATTGCTGCGAGGGCGCATCGATGGCGATGGACATGCACGCCGGCCACGACAAGCAGGCGGCACACGCCACATCCGCCTGTGCCTGCGCCGGGCTGCATGCCTGCGTCTGCGGACTGCCGGCAGAATCCGCCACCCTCGCGAAGATGCCGTCCCGCGATGGCATTGCTTCCGCCTCGACCGATGCGTATCCCGCGCCGGGTTTGGCAAATCTGCTGCGACCTCCGATCGACCAGGCGTAACCGTTGCGCCGCGATGGCGCTTCGCCGCGTTTCATGCAAGCGCGCTTGCCTGCGTTGCAGGCATTACAGTCTCCCGGAGTTTCCAATGATTTCCGATTCCTTCGGCGGTGATGCGCTGTCGCGCCGCCGCTTCGTGCAAGGCCTCGCCGCCGCCGGCGTGCTCGCCGGCCTCGGTTCGTGGCCGAAAACCGGTTCGGCGCAAGCGCGCTGGACGCTGAAGGGCCCCGGCCAACCGAACCTGCCGGCCGGCACCGACTTCGATCTTTCCATCGGCGAAACCGCGGTGAATTTCACCGGCAGGCCGCGCGGCGCGATCACCGTCAACGGCTCCCTGCCCGCGCCGGTGCTGCGCTGGCGCGAAGGCGACACGGTTTCCCTGCGCGTGCGCAACGACCTGCCCGCGCATTCGATCCATCGCGACATCACCTCGCTGCATTGGCACGGCATCGTGCTCCCGGCGGACATGGACGGCGTGCCGGGCATGAGCTTCGACGGCATCGCGCGCGGCGAAAGCTACACCTACCGCTTCCCGGTCAAGCAGGCCGGCACCTACTGGTACCACTCGCATTCCGGCTTCCAGGAACAGGCCGGCCTGTACGGCGCGCTGATCATCGACCCACGCGAACCGGAGCCGTTTGCGTTCGACCGCGACCACGTGGTGCTGCTCAGCGACTGGACCGACCTGCACGGCGATGCGCTGTTCGCGCGGCTGAAGAAGATGGCCGACTACGACAACCTGCAGCAGCGCACCGTCGGCGATTTCTTCCGCGATGCGAGGCACGATGGTTTGTCCGCGACGCTCAAGGACCGGCGCATGTGGGGGGCGATGCGGATGACGCCAACCGATTTGTCCGATGTCAACGCGCATACCTACACCTACCTGGTCAACGGCACCCCCTCGCCCGGCAACTGGACGGCGCTGTTCAAGCCCGGCGAGAAAGTGCGCCTGCGCTTCATCAACGGCGCGTCGATGACCTACTTCGACGTGCGCATTCCCGGACTGAAGATGACCGTGGTCGCGGTCGACGGGCAAT
>JAATFG010000072.1 GCA_015655355.1 Lysobacterales bacterium | reverse complement strand
GATCCGGCTACGGGCCTGATCAGCGGCACGATCGACCACTCGGCCAGCCAGGGCGGCACGGACGGCGTGTACACCGTGACGGTGACGGCCGACGATGGTGATGGCGGCACGGTCGATCAGACGTTCACGTGGACGGTGACGAACCCGGCGCCGCTGGCGCAGGATGACACGGCGACGACGAATGAAGACACGGCTGTCAACGGCAACGTGTTGACGAACGACAGCGACCCGGATGGCGATCCGCTCAAAGTCACCACTTTCGCGGTGGCCGGCGATGCGACGACGCACACGGCGGGCGACACGGTGCACCTCACCGAAGGTGATCTGACGCTCAACGCCGATGGCAGCTACAGCTTCACCCCGGCGGCGGACTGGAACGGCGCGGTACCGACGGTGACGTACACGATCAGCGACGGGGAAGGCGGTACGGCCACGGCGCATCTGGACATCACGGTCACGCCGGTCAACGATCCGCCGGTCATCGATGGCGGCGATCATGCAGGCGTGGTGATCGAAGCCGGCAACCTTGACGACGGCACGGTGGTGCCGGGCACGCCGAGCGTATCCGGCACGCTCAACGCGCATGATGTGGATGGCGATGCGCTGGCATGGAGCGTGGTCGGTACACCCGACGCGACCTATGGCAGCTTCGGTGTCGATCCGGCCACGGGCAAGTGGACCTACACCCTGGACAACAGCTTGGCTGCGACCCAGGCGTTGAACGAGGGCCAGACGGTTCCCCTGCAATTCACCGTGCAGGTTGGCGACGGCCACGGCGGTACGGCGACGCAGACGATCGATGTCACCATCACCGGCACCAACGATTCGCCGGTGGCTGATGTCGATACCGGCGCGGTCACGGAATCGGGCGTGAAGAATGGCGGCAATACGCCTGAGCCGGGTATTGCCACGGCCAGCGGCAACGTGCTGGGCAACGACAGCGACGTGGACGCGGGCGACACGTTGCACGTCAGCGACGTGAGCTTCGGCGGTGCGGCGGGTACCGTCGGCACGGCGCTGGTGGGCACTTACGGTTCGTTGGTGCTCAATGCCGATGGCACTTACAGCTACACGCTGGACAACGGCGATCCCGACACGCAGGCGTTGAAGCAGGGCGCCACCGCGACCGAGGTGTTCACCTACACGGCGATCGATGCCCACGGCGCGACCAGCACCAGCACCTTGACGATCACGGTGCACGGCACCAACGATCAGCCGACGATCACCTCGGGCACTGCCGATGCGCAAGGCGACGTGACCGAGCAAGGCGCGACCAATCCGACCGAAGCGGACACCACCACGGGCACGCTGGCCGCTTCCGATGTGGATACCGATGCGACCCAGGCCTGGAGCATCGCGGGGACGGGAACCTACGGCACGATCGGCATCGATCCGGCCACGGGCAAGTGGACCTACACGCTCGACAATTCGCGTGCGGCCACCCAGGCGCTGAATGATGGCGACACGAAGACCGAGACCTTCACCGCCCGCGTCACCGACGAACATGGCGCGTACAGCGAGCAGGTCGTCACCGTCACCGTCCACGGTTCCAACGACGCGCCCACCGGCACGAGCAATGCCAGCGTTACCTTGAACGAGGACAACGCCAAGAGCGGCACGCTGCAGGACTACGTCCACGACGTGGACGATACCCTTGCCGTGACCGGCTTCAAGGTCGATACCAATGGCGACGGGACGCCCGAGACCTTCAACCCCGGCGACACCGCGACGATAAAGGACAGCGCCGGCAATACGCTGGGCACGCTGACCATCGCCGCGAATGGCGATTACACCTTCACCCCGGCCGCCAATTACGCCGGCAACGTGCCGACCGTCACCTACACGATGCAGGAACAGACCGGCGGGCTGTCGCTGACCCAGACGTTGGACTTCGGCATCACCAAGGTGTCCGACGCGCCGACGTTGGATGCCGCGACCACGGTGCACACCAATGAGGACACGGCCGTCTCGCTGGGCCTGCATGCGCCGGTCATCACCGATACCGGCATGCCCGGTGCCGCCGCTGCCGCCGACAACGACTATTCCGAACGCCTCGGCGCGATCACGTTGGCGATCGGCGGCGCCGGTGCGAACGGGGTAACGCTGAGCACCGGCGCGACGACGCTGACGCCGCACAACGACACGGTCACCGTCGTCCTTACGGACGTGCCGCACACCACCAGCGTGCCGGCGGAAGACCATGCCAATGGCATCTATTACCTGACCACGGCCGAGTACGAAGCGCTGGTGGCGAATCCGGCCGCCGAAAACGGCAAGAACTTCACTGTCACCGTCGGCGCGACCAGCTACGAGGTGGATAGTGCCGGCGCGATCATCTCCGGTGTTGCCGGTGCCCCAAACTCGCAAGTCGTCACGGTTGATGTGCAGGCGGTGACCGACGGAGCCGATCTGGCATTGGTCGGTTCTCCCACGGCTGCCCAATTGACCTTCAAGGAAGACGCCACGCTCAACTTGTCGTCGTATTTGCACGCGACGCTGACCAGCACCGATGCCAACCCCGGCAACGACACGGACGGCAGCGAGAAATACTGGTACACCGTCAGCGGCCTGCCGCAAGGCACGGTGGTTAGCATCAACGGCACCAACTACACCGCCGGTTCGGACGGCACGGTGACTTCCTCGCAAAGCAGCACTTTCACCGCGGCACCGACCATCACGGTGAAGCCGCCATCCAACTACAGCGGCGACATCAACGGCGTCACGATCACGTTGCACACCAAGGACACCGACACCGATTCGACCGGCACGATCAACGAGACCACCTCGCCGGTGACGCTGAATCTGCACGTCACCCCGGTCGCGGGCGACGTGTCGGTCGGCAACGTGAGCACGAAGGAAGACACGGCGGTCGCCTTCCTCGGTAGCCTCAAGGACACCGACACGGGAACGACGCATGGCACGGAAGTCATCAATTCGGTGTCGTTCACGGTGCCGACCGGCTGGACGATGACCGCGCCGGCTGCGGTGACGGGTGCCCACTACACCCTCGACACCACCACCGGCAACGCCACGATCAGCTTCGACGATGGAGTGAGCGAGACGGTTCGCGAAAACTACTTGCACGGCTTCACGATCACGCCGCCCGGCAACGACAGCAACGACAAGACGATTGCGCTGTCGATCACGAGCACCGACATCAACACGGTGAACGGCGCAACCTCGACCGACACGGCAACGGTCAGCAAGAACGTGACAGTCACCGTCACCCCGGTCGCCGAGCGCACGGATGGCGACACCAACCACGACAGCACCGCCGACGTGCAGATGCACGGCAACGAGACCTATACCGGCGCGATCGGCAAGGAAGACGCGTGGTTTGCCTTGGGCACGAACTACACGGGCGCTTCCAACAGCAGCGGCGGCCACGATCTGGCTTCGGGCTGGAGCAACCAGGATGCGGACGAGTTCACCTACGCCGCGCTCAAGCCGGTTCTGGTGTCGGGGGGAGATGCGGCGGCAGGGGACAGCGCGATCGGTTCGGAATTCCGCTATTCCACCGATGGCGGCACGACCTGGGTCACCCAGACCTATACCGGCGATGCGATCTGGGTGCCGAAGGAATATCTGGACACCTTGCAATACCTGGCCTCGCCGAACGTCTCCGGCACGTTCCAGATCCAGGTGCAGGCGGTCACGGTCGATTACGACGATGACAGCGAAAAGCCTGCGCCGACCGACCCGATCGGCAGCGGCACGGGCGTGGATGTCCAATACAGTGGCACGGCTACCCTGGATGGCATCGTCATCCAGCCGGTTGCCGACCCGGTGACGATGTCGCTCAATGGCCACGCCACCGGTCTCGAGGACACGGCCATCCCGCTGGCGGTCAAGGTCACCAGTTCCGATCCGTCGGAAATCTTCAATGTCACCATCAAGGACATTCCGGTCGGGGCGACGATCACCTACGGCACGGGCGCTTCGGTTCAGACCTTCACGGCGACTGCGGGAAATACCAGCTTCGAGATCGACGACTTCAGCAACACCGCGCCGTTGACGATCACCCCGCCGGCGAACAGCAACGTCGGCTTCCCGTTGACGGTGGACGCGATATCGGTGGATGGCGGCAGCACCTCGGACACGGCGTCACGCGTCATCGACGTCTCCGTCACCGGCGTCGCCGACACGCCCGTGGTGACGCTGGCTCCCGCCTACCATGCCGCCGAGGAAACGCTGGATTCCGGCGACCACAAGGTAGCGTTGTCCAACCTGGTGACCAGCGTCACCTCGCCCGACACCGATGGCTCGGAGACCACCACCATGCGCATCACCGGGCTGGCGGAGGGCTTCTCCGTCTCCGGCGCGACGATGGTCACGTCGGGCACCGGTACCGAGCGCGTGTGGATGGTGTCGGCCGATCATCTGGCCGATGCGTCCATCGTCGCGCCGGAAAACTACAGCGGCACGGTGAACTTCAAGGTGGCCGGCGTCACCACCGAAAACGATGGCGACTCCTACACCGGCAGCCCGACCAACGTGAGCTTCACCGTCACCCCGTCGCCGGAGGCGACGATCGACGGCAACGCCACGCTGGTGGAAGACCAGGTCACGCCGCTGAATCTGTCCATCCAGTACCAGAACGGCGACACCGACGAGACGCTGGGCAAGGTCTTCATGCCGGTGGATCCCGCCGCCGGCAGCCACTACACGCTGTACTTGAATGGCGTCGAATTGTCCGCTGCCGGGCTGACCGTCACCACCATCGATGGCAAGGACTACTACGAGATCCCGGCCGACAAGGTGGACGAACTGGGCGCGAAGGGCGCGCTCAATCTGGACGGCGACCTGGGTTCGCTGGACTTCAAGTACGAGGTCGTCGACCCGTCCAGCGACGGCACGCTGGCTGCCACGACCGTGACCAATTCCGGCTCGCTGGCGTTGACGGCGACGCCGATGACGGATCCGGTGCACGCCTCGATCACCGCCATCGACATGACCTCGGCCACCGGCACGACGGCGGACAACACGGCCGGCGACCATGCCGCGCCGGATACCGCCACCGTGACCCATGGCGGTGCGGTCACGGTCAACCTGCACGTCGATTCGGACGACACCGACGGCAGCGAGCACCTGATCCGCGTGCTGGTCGATGGCGTGCCCGAGGGCGTGACCGTGGACGGTGCGTCGCAGGTCGGCGCCGGTTCCTGGCTGCTGGTCTACGACGGCGGCGATGCGAAGTCCATCGGCGCGGGCGGCACCGATGTGCCCGTGCAGTTCCTCATCGGCGCGGGTGCGAGTTCGGGCACGAACACCATCACCATGACGACCCAGGCGCAGGACGAAGGCCAGTCGGCGACCACGCCGGCCGGCGTCGAGAGCGATTCGGTCCAGTGGAAGCTGGTCCTGGATCTCGGCCCCGGCGGCACCGTCTATCCGCCACCGACCATCGACGAGTGGAACTACAACGGCGCGACGGGCACGGAAGACACGCCGTTCAAGTTGGGCGACGCGGTCGATGCACACGTCACCACCAGCGACGCCACGGTGCCCTACAGCTATACCGTGACCGTGACCGACCTGCCGGCAGGCTCCGAGGTCGACGGCATGATCCTGACCACCATCGGCGGCGTGCCCACCTGGACCGCCACGGTCACGGTGCCTGCGGGCGGCGACAGCCAGGCCGCGCTGGAAAACCTGCTGGCCGGCATCACCATCACCCCGCCGGCGGACAGCAACGACAACAACGCCAACTTCGGCTTCGATGCCCATCTTGCGGCTGCCGCGGCCGAGGGCGGCCCCAGCGCGCAAGCGGACACCGTCGCCGACATGCCCGTTACCCCGGTGACCGACAAGGCCGTGGTCACGGTGGCGGCGAGCGACGTGGACGAGGGCACCCACAGCGTCACCGCGACCCTCTCCGCGCACGACACCGCAGACGGCAGCTACGGCCAGATCGTCGACGGCAAGCTGTACGTGCAGGTTTCGACCACGCACAACGATGGCGGCACGGTGTCCAGTGACGGCACCGACCTCGCGCTCACCCACGTCACCGGCGTGAGCGGAATCGCCGATGGCGATTACTACGTCGTCGACGTGGGCACGGCGGGCGGTTCGGTCGATCTCACCTACACGGCAGCGGACGGCATCGTGCTGGCGCCGGGCGACGTGACCTTCACCGCCTCGACGCAGACGCAGGAAACCGGCGCCAGCAACGTGGAGGCGGCCTCGGGTTCGGGGACGGCCGATGTGGTGATCATCAACAACGGCGTGACGGTGACGAGCACTGCGTCGTCGGGGAACGAGGCCGCCACGCCGGGCAAGAACAATGCCATCCAACTGGCTGGCCTGACGGTGGCACTGAACGACAACGACGGTTCCGAGTCGATCCATTCGATCCTGTTGTCGCACGTCCCGGTGGGCTTCCTGATCTTCGTGGGCGACAACGCCGGCGACGCCACGTTGGCCACGCAGGCCTCCAACGCGGGCAGTGACGGCACCTCCAACACCTGGGTGCTGTCCGATGGCGGTCCATTGCCGGCTTACGTGGCGATCCTGCCGGCTGCCCACTGGAGCGGCACGCTTTCCGACCTGGCGCTGGTGGTGGAATCGGGCGAAAGCAGCCTGTCCACCACCAAGGTCGAGACCATTCCGCTTGCCGACATGACCGTGAACGCGGTGGCCAACGGCATCACCATCGACCCGACGATCTCGTTCGGCACCGAAGGCCACATCATCGACCTGAACCTCAATGCATCGATGGCCGATCCGGTGGCGTCCACGGTCGCCGGCGATGCCAGCCACGAAACCACGACGCTGCAAATCGTCGGCTTGGGCGAACATGCGGGGTTCTACATCGGCAGCGATCCGGTCGATGCCGCCCATGTGGCTTACGACGCGGCGACGGACACCTACACCGTCACCGGCCTGTCGCAGGACAACCTGGACGATCTGGGCTTCGTGCAGGCGGCGTCGGCATTGACCGATCAGGATGCAGCGACCAGCGGCACGCAGTTGTCGGTGACGGCATGGACGGTGGAAAGCGACGGCACCAGCACTTCGGCCCACGTGACCGATACGCTGACGGTCGCGGAGACCAAGGTCACCGCCACCACGGGCAACGACAGCTTCATCTGGGATGGCGAAGCGATCAACGGCAAGGCTGGCAACGACACGATGGCCTTGCGCCAGGGCGAAGACGCGAGCCACACCGACCTGGCCAGCAAGCTGAGCAATGTCGAGAGCATCGACCTGTCGGCTCCCGGCGCGAACGGCATCACCGGCGGCCTGTCGATCGACGACGTGCTTTCGATCACCGGCCACAACGCCGGCAATGCAAGCAGCGCAGTGCTGAACATCACCGGCACTTCCGACGACAGCGTGGTGTTGTCCAGCACCTCCGACTGGACGCAGAGCAGCACGGCGACCGACGGCTACTACACCTTCGCCAACACCGATGGCGCCAAGGTGCTGATCGACGAAGACATCGTCAACAACCATCACGTGAGTTACGCGGCCTGACCGCGACCGGCGGCGGTACTTGCCGCCGCCGGATTTTCTTTCCTGCAGATTTCCCGATGCTTTCCATTGCTTCTCCGCATTCCATTCCCATCCGGTTTCCGCGCCGCGTTTCGCTGGCCTGCTGTCTTGCCCTCGCCTCGGGCACGGTTGGCGCGCAGGCGTTCGATCCCGCTGCGCCGGCGTTGGGCATGACCGAGGCGGTGCGCGAAGCGGTGCAGACGCATCCCGGCGTGCGCAACGCCGAACAGTTGAGCCTGGAGGCGGGCGAAGGCGTCAAGGCGGCGCGCTCCGGCTACCTGCCGCAAGTGAGGCTGGGCGTGGACACGCAGAACACCAGCTACGACGACACCAGCTACGACGATGCGCGCCACGTCTACACCGCCACGCTGACGGTGTCGCAGACGCTGTACGATTTCGGCAAGGTCGCCGGCGAAGTGGACAAGGCCAAGGCCGGCGTGCGGGCCAGCGAGGCACAGGTGCAGTTGTCCGCAGACCAAGTGGCCAGCGCCACCGCGCAGGCGTGGGTGGACGCGCATTTGCAGTTGACCCTGGCGCAAATCGCCCGCGAACAACTCGATGGCGTGCAACGGCTGGCGGCGCTGGTGGCGGAGCGCGCGGCCAAGGGCGCGACCACCCGCTCGGACGTGGAACAGGCCAATTCGCGCGTCGACGCGGCGCGTTCGCAGTTGCTGGGTGCGGAAGCGGACGTCAGGCGCGCCAGCCTCGCGCTGATGCACTTGACGGGGCGCGCCGAACCGGTGGCCATCAGCGGAGACCCGCCGGATTGGCTGGCAGGCGATGCTTGCCGGATCGACGGCAAGGGTGGCGACTCGCCTTCGGTGCGGCTGGCCGTTGCCCAGCGCGACGAAGCGCAGGCGGACCTGCGCGCGGCGCGCGCGCAACGCCTGCCGACGCTATCGCTGCAAGGCTCGGTCGGGCATGCGCTGAACGATCGCTCCAAACTGTACGGCGAGTACCAGAACACATCGTCGGTGGGGGTGAACCTCGCGATGCCGCTGTACGAAGGCGGCGGTACCAATGCGCGTGCGCGGGCCGCGCGCTACGAATTGAGTGCCGCCGCGGAAGCGGCCGACCAGGCGCGGCTGGAAACCCGGCAAAACTTCTCCGACGCGCAGGCGCAGGCCGAAGGTTGGGCGCAGCGCGCGCCGGTGCTGCAAACGCGGGTCGAGAGCATCCATGCCACCCGCGACCTGTACCAGCAGCAATACCTGCAAATGGGCACGCGCTCGCTGCTCGACCTGCTCAACGCCGAGCAGGAATTCCACACCGCGCGCATCGATCAAGCACAGGGTTTGCACGAGCAATACCGGCTGGCGGTGCTGTGCCTGTACAACAGCGACCGCCTGCGCAGCGCCTTCGGCCTCGGTGCGGCGGATGCATCCGGTGGAGCTGGCCGATGACCGGACGGAATCTCGATTCGCCAGAGCCGGGCGATGCCGGTCGTCCGCTGCAAGCCGGTTGGCGCGACGCGGTCCTGGCGGTGGCCGCGCACTATCAATTGAACGCCTCGCCCGAACACATCCGGGTGGCGACGCAGTGGAATGCGGACGCGCCGATCGAGGCGCAGGCCCGGCAGATGGCCCGTCAAGCCGGTTTGTCTCTGCAACGCGTGCAGCCCGCGCTGGCCGCCTTGACCCCATGGCGCTTGCCGGTGGTGGTGCAACTCGAAGGCGGGCAGGTGGCAGTGGTCACCGCCATCGCCAACGATGGCCTGACCTTGCTGTTCAGCGGCGACGGCGGCGCGCCCGTTACCCGAAGCGCCGAGGATCTGCAGCCGCACGTGCAGGTGCTGGCAGTGCTGCGGCCACTGCAGTCGGCGCCGGATTCGCGGGTCGATGCCTACATCCGTCCGGTCGAGCCGCACTGGTTGCGCAGCTTGGTGTTCTCCGACTGGCGGCCCTATGCGCACATCATGCTGGCCTCGCTGGTGGTCAACCTGATGGCCTTGGGCGGAGTGATTTTCTCGATGCAGGTCTACGACCGGGTGGTGCCGGCGCAGTCGATGCCGACGCTGTACGTGCTGTTCGGCGGCGTGCTGTTGTCGATCGCCTTCGCCTGGGTGATGCGCAACGCGCGCATGCACATCACCGACGTGCTCGGCAAGCGCGCGGACTTGCGCATCTCCGACCGCGTGTTCGGCCATGCGCTGCGGGTACGCAACAGCGCCCGCCCGCGCTCGACCGGCAGTTTCATCTCGCAGATCCGCGAACTCGAGCCGGTGCGCGACATGCTCACCTCCACCACCATCGCGGCGGTGGCGGACTTGCCGTTCTTCCTGTTGTTCTGCGTGGTGTTCTGGTTCATCGCGCACTGGCTGGTGCTGGTGCCGCTGGCGGCGTTCGTGTTGCTGCTGGTGCCGAGCCTGCTGGTACAGCCGCGGCTGCGTGCGCTGGCGCAGGCGGGCATGCGCGAGGCATCGTTGCGCAACGCGATGCTGGTGGAGACGGTCCAGGGCATCGAGGACATCAAGGTGCTGCAGGCCGAATCGCGCTTCCAGAACCACTGGAACCACTACAACGCGGTCAATGCCGACTCCTCGCTGCAGATGCGCGAGTTGCTGGGCAAGCTCAACAACTGGATGCAGACGGTGCAGGGCGGTGCCTACGCGGCGGTGATCTTCTGCGGCGTGCCGTGGGTGATGAGCGGCGAGATCAGCACCGGCGTGCTGGTGGCGTCGAGCATCCTGGTCAGCCGCATGCTGGCGCCGCTGGCGAGCGTGACCGCGGTGCTCAACCGCTGGCAGCAGGCGAAGATCGCCGGCCAGGCGCTGGATTCGCTGATGAAGTTGCCGGTGGATTACGCCAGCGACGGCAGTCGCGTGCATCGCCCGGCGCTGCGCGGCGAATACGAATTGAACGATGCGACGTTCAGCTACGACGGGCAAACCGCGGCGCTGACGGTGAAGGCGCTGAAGATCGGCGCCGGCGAACGCATCGCCGTGCTCGGTCGCAACGGCGCGGGCAAGTCCACCTTGTTGCAGGCACTGTCCGGGTTGATGGAGCCGCGTGCCGGCTCGGTGCTGCTGGACGGGGTGGAGCTGGGCCACATCGACCCGGCGGACGTGCGCCGCGATGTCGGCCTGCTGAGCCAGACCGCGCGCCTGTTTCACGGCACGTTGCGCGAAAACCTGACCTTGGGCGCACCACACGCGAACGACGAGCAAATCCTGACCGCGTTGCAGACCGCGGGCGCGTGGGGCTACGTGCGCCGGTTGCCGTTGGGCTTGGACCATCCGGTGCAGGAGGGCGGGCTGGGCCTGTCCGGTGGCCAGCGCCAGGGCTTGTTGCTGGCGCGGCTGTTGCTGCGCGAACCGCGCGTGCTGTTGTTCGACGAACCGACCGCGACGCTGGACGATGCCGCCGAGCGCGAGGTCATCGCTTTCCTGTCCAGGCTGCAACCCGATCGCACGCTGGTGATCGCCACCCATCGCACCGCCGTGCTGGAAGCGGTGACCCGGATCGTCGTGGTCGATGGCGGGACCATCGTGATGGACGGTGCGAAGGACGAAGTACTGGCGCGATTGCGTACCGGCGGCGTTGCCGCGCCGAGCGCACCGGCAGGCGGTCAGCCGCGGGTGATGGTGAAGCGGCTGGTCAAGGACCTGCCGCTGGATGCGGCCGGCGAAGGAGTCAAGGCATGAGTGGCACGGCACTGGCCCGGCCCGCGTCCGGACGCAGCGAACTCCCGGATATGGCCGATCTGGACGAAACCCGCGCCAGCGGTTCGGCGCGCGTGGTGTGGATCGTCGTCGTGTTTCTGCTGGCGTTCTTCCTGTGGGCGTGGTTTTTCAAGATCGACGAGGTCTCCAGCGGCAACGGCAAGGTCATCCCCAGTTCGCACGAACAGGTCATCCAGTCGCTGGAAGGCGGCATCCTCGCCAAGCTCAACGTGCGCGAAGGGCAGATCGTCGAAAAAGGCCAGGTGTTGGCCCAACTCGACCCGACCCGCGGCGAATCCAGCGTCGAGGAATCCGCCGCGCGTTATCGCGCCGCGCTGGCGGCCAGC
The DNA here is from genome assembly GCA_015655355.1 of Lysobacterales bacterium. Taxonomy (GTDB): domain Bacteria; phylum Pseudomonadota; class Gammaproteobacteria; order Xanthomonadales; family Xanthomonadaceae; genus Pseudoxanthomonas_A. The sequence goes on along the minus strand of JAATFG010000072.1, from coordinate 5,621 downwards.
GCGGGCCTGCATGCCGAGATCGAAGGTCGCGCGGACATCGACTTCCCCAAGGAACTCGACGCATGGCCGCAGTTGAAGGCGTCGGAGACGGCGCTGTTCCGTTCGCATCGCGCCAGCCTGAACGAGACGGTCAACGGCCTGAACCAGTCCTTGGCGCTGGTGCGGCGCGAACTGGAGATCACCCGCTCGCTGATGGGCAGTGGCGCGGCCAGCAGCGTCGAGCTGATCCGCCTGCAGCGCCAGGCCGCCGACCTGGACTTGAAGATCGGCCAGGCGCGCTCCGAATACCTGGTCAAGACCGGCGAGGACCTGGCCAAGGCCGACGCCGACGTCAAATCGCTCTCCTCGACGGTGCGCGGACGCGAGGACACGCTGGTGCGCACGACCTTGGCCGCGCCGGTGCGTGGCATCGTCAAGAACATCGACGTGACCACCACAGGCGGCGTCGTCGCGCCCGGCGGCTCGATGATGACGCTGGTGCCGCTCGACGACCAGTTGCTGATCGAGGCGCACATCGCGCCGCGCGACATCGCCTTCATCCACCCCGGCCAGTCGGCGCTGGTGAAGGTGACGGCCTACGACTATTCGATCTACGGCGGCCTCGAAGGCGTAGTGGAAACCATCGCCCCGGACACGGTGCGCGATGAAGTGAAACCCGAGATCGTCTATTACCCGGTGCTGGTGCGCACCAAGTCCGACGTGCTGATCGACAAGGCCGGGCATCGCCTGCCGATCACGCCGGGCATGGTGACCACCACCGACATCCGCACCGGGCGCAAGACCGTGTGGGATTACCTGACCAAGCCGTTGAACAAGGTGCGCGAAGCCATGCGCGAGCGTTGAACCATGTCGATCGCCCAACAATGATGAGGATGCCATGAAGATCAATCCGCTGAAATTTCCCCCGCGCACTGCGTTGCTGGCGGTCGCTTGCCTGTGTGCCTTCGCCGCGCCCGCGATGGCCGGGCACCACAACCCGGTGGACAAGGTCAGCAATCCCGACGCATTGGTCTTCACCGACGTCAGCGTGGGCCACGACGACTTCACCGAAGTGTTCGTGCGCGACGGCGTGGTGGAGCCGCCCAATTTCTTCCGCGAGATCGTGCCGGGCATGCCGCAGGACCAGCTGCGCGGCAAGCTCGGCGATCCACTGCGGCAGAGCGACGGCAAGCGCGGCCGCGAGTGGGACTACAACTTCAAGTTCGTGCTGGAGCCATCGTCGAACTTCATCGTCTGCCAGTACAAGGTGGTGTTCGACGATGTCCAGCCGGCCGTGCGCGAGCAGGTCTGGCGCCGTCGCCAGTGCCAGCTTCTGGCCGAAGCCGAAGCGCCGCCCGCGCCGGTACCCGTGCCCGCACCCGTGGCAACGCCTGAGCCGGCGCCGACCGTCCTGCCGATCAGGAGCGTCAATTTCGATTTCGACAGTGCCGTGGGGCACGAGGTTGCCTTGGCAATCCTGGACGCGGACGTGACCACCCTGGTCCGCTTTCCGGAGCTGCGCGTGAACATTGATGGCTACACCGATCTGTGCGGTTCGGATGCCTACAACCAGAAGTTGTCCGAACGACGCGCCCGGTTGGTGTACGACTATCTGGTCGGCAAGGGCATCGACGCCTCGCGCCTGATCGGACCGGTCGGCCATGGCGAAAGCAACCCGCTGGAGCAGACGCCGCAGACCTGGCCGGCGTGCAAGAGCGAGAAGAACCGTCGTACCGAGTTGAACGTGGCGAACTGAGGCAAACCCACATGTCGGGGCGACCCCGCAAGGGCGCGGATGCCAGATCCGCGCCCTGTGTTGTTTCTGCCAGCAGCGCCCTGCGAATACCTCAAGGATGCGCGCAGTTGTTTCCTGATCGTGGCACTGCTCGAACTTGTAGTAGCCGCAGTTGTTATCGCGGCGGCTTGCGCGAACGCCTCGGCGGCGAAGTCCGCCAAGGCTGATGCGGCGATGCGCCGCGCCTACTTCACGCGCATGTCGTTGCTGACCGAAACGACGCCTTCGACGCCGCGCGCCAATTGCACCGCGCGGTCGATGTCGGCCTGGGAACTGACGAAACCGCTGAGCTGGACCTTGCCCTTGAAGGTTTCGACGTTGATCTCCGAGGACTTCAGGCCGGGGGCGTTCAATACGGCGGCCTTGACCTTGGTGGTGATGGCGACGTCGTCGACGTAGCGGCCGGTGCCGTCATGGGTGCGCGTCGATGCGCAGGCGACCAGCGAAATCGTGCTGCCGAGCAGGAACGCGGCGAATGCGCCGCGGCGCAGGAGGGAATTGTTCATGGCGATGGCCTGTTGGAGTTGGGGAAGTGAGCGGGTCTTGTCACGTTGCTGCGGATCAGCGCGCCCACTGGCGGCGCAGCAGCTTGAAGATCGCCAGCAGGATCACCGCGCCGAGCAGCGACAGCAGCAGCGAAGGCAGGCTGAAATTCTGCTGGTTGATGGTGCCCACGCCGATCAGCCGGCCGATGAAAAGGCCGCCGATGAAGGCGCCGGCGATGCCGACGATGATGTTTTCGATGATGCCTTGGCGCGCATCGGTATTCATCAGCACGCTTGCCAGCCAGCCGATGAGGCCGCCGACCACAAGCCAGATGATCAGGTTCATGTCATTGCTCCGGGTTGAAGGGGGAAGGAGGGCGACATGCGCGAGGCATGCCGCCGGGGATTGAATGCCGCATCGCTTTCCGGGGCGGAATTCAGTTGGTGGAGACCGCGTTGTCTTGCGGTGCGAAAACGATTTCCACGCGGCGGTTCATCTGCCGTCCGCTCGCGGTGCCGTTGCCGGCGACCGGGCTGTCTTCGCCATGGCCCTGGACGCTCAGGCGGTCGGCGGTCACGCCTTGATCCTGCAAGGCGGTCTGCACGGCCATCGCGCGGCGCTCGGACAGCAACTGGTTGGAGGCAGCGCTGCCGACGCTGTCGGTATAGCCTTCGATCGATGCGCGGCTTTGCGGATTGCGGCGCATGACGTCGGCGAGCTTGGTCAGGTTGTCGTTGCCGGCGGCGGAGAGCTGCGACTGGCCGGTGTTGAACAACACGTCGCCCAGCGTTACCACGATGCCGCGGTCGGTCTTCTTAGCGTTGAGTTCGCTGAGTTGATCCTGCAGGCTCGCCACCTGCTGGTGGGCGGCATCGGCCTCGTTGGTGCGTGCCTGCAGCCGCACGCGATCGCGTTGGCCGGCGGCATCGTCGGTGACGGTCTGCGCGGCGCGGCTGGACGCGGTTTCGCGCGCGATCACCACGCGCCGGTCGGCCATCTGGGCGAGGTGGTCGACGATGACGGCCTTGTCGCGATTGGTCTGTGCCTGTTCGGCCGTCTGCAGCGACTGGCTGGCGTGTTGCAGTTCGGTAGGGGCCAGGGCGACGACTTGCGGGTCAGCGCTCGCGGACTGGTAATGCTCGCGGGCCTGGTCGAGGGCCGCGTTGCGTGCGGGCATGCTGCTGCAAGCGCTGATGGCGATGGTCAATGCGCTGAGGCAAACGATTCGGGTTTTCATCTCGGAGTTCCTGGTTGGTCTGTCGGATTGCTTGAGGGGGTATTGCGGTCGATTTCTTCGCGCAATGCGCCGGCGGCGTCCTGCGATTCCTGCGCGGCCTTGTGCGAGTGCGCGGACTGCGCGTGCAGTTCCGCGATCTGTGCGTCGAGTTGCGCCTGTTCGGCCAGCCGGTCGGCGCGTGCGTAGTCCTTGTCGGTCACGGCCTGGTGCGCGCCGGCCAGTTCGCCTACCGCGACCTGGAGTTCGCCCGGGGCGTTCTCGCGGATGTCGGTGGTGCTGGCCTGGTGCACGGCGGCCTCGGCTTCGGCCAGTTTGGTGCTGGGCATGGGTGCACTTGCGCAGCCGCCGAGCATGAGCAGCACGACGGTGGCCAGCGCCGGCGCGCCGGGCTGGTACGGGTTTGGAGTTCTCATTGCGGTTCCTTGCTGGGTGTCCGAGAAAACCCAGACTGGCCCCATCCCCGCCGCGTGTCTGTCTGCCAGCGCACATGGGCGCTGGTGCTTGCCTAGACCGCCGTGACCGCCGGCAGCAGGCGGTCGTATTCCTGCTTGACCACCGCGTAGCACTCGCAGGTGCGCTGTTCGAGACCGGCGCGATCAAGCACGGTGATGTGGCCGCGCCGGTAGCGGATCAGGCCGGCTTCCTGTAGCCGACCAGCTGCTTCGGTGACGCCCTCACGGCGCACGCCGAGCATGTTGGCGATCAACTCCTGGGTCATCGACAACTCGCTGCCTTGCAGCCGATCCAGGCTCAGCAACATCCAGCGGCACAATTGCTGGTCGAGCGAATGATGGCGGTTGCACACGGCGGTCTGCGCCATCTGCGTCAACAACGCCTGGGTGTAGCGCAGCAGCAAATGCATCACCGGGCCGGAGCGATTGAAGGCTTCCTTGAGCACCTGAGCCTTGAGTCGATAGCCTTCGCCTGCGCTTTGCACCACGGCGCGGCTGGGCGTGGATTCGCCGCCCATGAACAACGAGATGCCGACGATGCCTTCGTTGCCGACGATGGCGATTTCGGCCGAAGCGCCGTTCTCCATCACGTACAGCAGCGAGACGATGGATGTGGTGGGAAAGTAGACGTGGGTCAGGGTGCTGCCTGATTCGTACAGCACTTGGCCCAGCGGCATATCGACCTTTTCGAGCTGCGGTTGCCAGCGTTGCCATTCGGTTTCCGGCAACATGGCCAGCAGGTGGTTCGTTCGCGGTTCGGAACCAGTGGCCATCGTGGATTCCCGTGGATGCGGGCACCGCAGCCTTCAAGCGCGGCGGGCGTCCCGACTATACGGGGTGGGGCCGGCGCACGCAAAGCATTGACGCTGCTAGAATATGCGGCTGTTTTCGACTGCGATTTCTTTGCCGCCATGATTGAACTCAATCCCGTCCGCCAACGCATCGCCGACCTGCAAGCCCGGTTGGCCTCGCTTCGGGGGTATCTTTGACTACGATGCCAAGCGCGAACGCCTGGAAGAAGTAAACCGCGAGCTGGAAAGCCCGACCATCTGGGACAACCCGGAGTACGCGCAGAAGCTCGGCCGCGAACGCGCGCTGCTGGACAAGAACGTCAACGGCATCCGCGAGCTGGACGAAGGCCTGGTCGGCGCGCTCGAGCTGCTCGAACTGGCCGAAATGGAAGACGACGAGGACACCGCGCAGGCCGTGGTCGTCGATGTCGAACGCTACGCCGGCAGCGTGGAGAAGCTGGAATTCCAGCGCATGTTTTCCGGCGAGATGGATGCGTGCAATGCCTTCGTCGACATCCAGGCCGGCGCCGGCGGCACCGAGGCGCAGGACTGGGCGGAAATCCTGCTGCGCATGTACCTGCGCTGGGCCGAAGGCCGCGGCTGGAAGGTCGAGCTGATGGAGGCCTCCGCCGGCGAAGTGGCGGGCATCAAGTCGGCGACGTTCCGGGTGGAAGGCGATTACGCGTATGGCTGGCTGAAGACCGAGATCGGCGTGCATCGCCTGGTGCGCAAGTCGCCGTTCGATTCGGACAACCGCCGCCACACCAGCTTCACCAGCGTGTTCGTCGCGCCGGAAGTGGACGACAACATCGACATCGAAATCAATCCGGCCGATTTGCGCACCGACGTGTATCGTTCGTCCGGCGCCGGCGGCCAGCACG
>JAATFG010000030.1 GCA_015655355.1 Lysobacterales bacterium | reverse complement strand
GGCGCGTAATCGCTCAGCAGATCGGCAACATCGACCGGTTCGCGCGCTTGCCGGTCCACTTGCGGCGTGCCGATGTGGATGAAGCCGGCGATGGTTTCGTTCCCGTCCAGGCCGAGGAGTGCGTGCACGCCGGCGTCGAAGGCGGGCCAGCCGGTCAGCCACTGCGCGCCGAAGCCGAGCGCCTGCGCGGCGAGCAGCAGGTTTTCGCATACCGCGCCGGCGCTCAGAATCTGCTCGATTTCCGGCACTTTCGGGTGCGCCCGGGGGCGCGCGACCACGGCGATCGCCAGCGGCGCGTGGGCGAATCGGTTGCGATCCTTGTCCAGCGTCGCGGCATCGATGCCGGGATTTTTCGCTGCGGCGAGATTGGCGATTTTTTCGCCAAGCGCAAGGCGCGCGTCGCCCTGGATGCGGATGAAGCGGAACGGCGTCAGGCGGCCGTGGTCAGGCACGCGCGCGGCGGCGGAGAGCATGCGTTGCAGGGTGGCCGGGTCGGGCGCCGGTGCGCCGAGCTGGCGCGAAGGCACCGAGCGGCGGGCGTCGAGGAAGTGCAGGGCATCGATGGCATTCATCCGCACAGTTTAGCGTTTCGCCGCGGTGACAGGCACCAAAAGCGGAAACCCGGTCACGGTTATCCGCAACCATGCTTGCGTATGCTTGCACCGCGGGAAAGGGGGAACCGCGATATCAAAAATCGCCGTGACACCATCGCAGCCGGTTGGGAAAAGACGCAACATGTCCATTGGCAGCAGTGAAACCCCGTCGTCGCAGCGTGGCCGCCCGGTCCTGGAGCAGGCGCGTGAAGTCGCGCTGCCGCCGCTGGTGGAGGCCTTCACTGCCGCGCTTGCGCATTTCGACGACGGCCTGTTCGACCGCGCCGAAACCGCGGGCAAATCGCAACTGGAATTCCTTGACGGCATGCGCGAATTGCGCCGCCGCCGCGACGACGTGATCAGCGGTTTCCGCCTGCACCTGGACAAGGCCTGGAAGGCGATGGCCGCCGGCAATCTGTTGTCGGTCGAGGACGTGTTCGCCGCGCCGGTCTCGGGCAACGAATTGAGCCTGGTGTCCGAGCAGGACCTGGAATCGCGCTTGGCCGCGCGCAACCTGGCCAACGTGATCCTGCGCGATTGCAAGCCGGTGCTGACCCGGCTCGGCCAGCACCTGGGCGCGCTGTCCGGCACGCGCCTGGAGATGGACTACAACCCGGTCGGCAGCGAGCACGTGGCGGTTGCGGCGCGCGAGGCGTTCTCGCGCTGCGACCTGAGCATGGAAGTGCTGCTGGTGCTGTTCAAGTTGTGCGAGCGCGAGATGCTGCCGCACCTGGCCCGCGCCTACGTGGCGATGGACAAGCAACTGGCCGCGCTGGGAGTCAGGGCCGCGGACGCCGGGGCACGGCCGGGCGCGCCGCGCGAAACGCCCTACCCGCAGGCGCCGCAGGAGGACCTGGTCCTGCCGCTGCTGGACACCGTGCCGATGCGCGATGCGACGGCGCCGATGCCGTTCGATGCCGTGTCTTTCGATGCACCACCACCCTCCAATCCGGCGCCGGGCGGCAACCGTTTCGTCGCCGCGCACGACGAGCCGATGCCGCAAGTGCCGGCGTGGGCGGCGCGCTTCGCCCAGCACATGGCCAGCGCCCGCGCAGCGATGAATCCGGCGCAGGACATGCAGGATTCCCCCGGTTTCGACGACCTCGACGCGATGCTTGGCAACATCGCCGCACCCACGTCCCCGATGCCGCAAATGTCGGCGGAGGAACTGGCCGCGCTTGGCGGCGAGCAGGGCGTATTGCTGCAGGCGCTGCATTTCTTCACCCAGGAAGCGCGGCGCAACCACGGCGCGCCGAGCTATGCGCCGGCGGTCGGGCAGCGCGCGATGTCGCAGCAGGAAATGCTTTCGGCACTCACCCAGTTGCAGAACGAACCGAGCAGCACGCTGCGCGAGGCGATCGACAAGGGCGACGAATCGTTGGCCCAGCGGCTGAAGAACGAAGTGCTGGCCAGCGCGTTGAGGATGGGCGTGAGCGCACGCGAAGCGCGGCTGTCGCCGGTCGACGAGGATGCGATCGACCTGGTCGGCATGCTGTTCGACGTGCTGCTCGACGAGCGCGACCTGCAAGGACGTTCGCGCGAACTGATCGGCCGCCTCGCGGTGCCGTTCGTCAAGGTGGCGATGCTCGACCGCCACCTGTTCGTGGAAAAATCGCATCCGGCCCGGCGCCTGCTCAACGCGCTGGCCGAAAGCCTCGAAGGCAACGGCGGCGATGGCGTCGCCGAGCGCACGCTGATGGCCAAGGTCGAGGAAATCGTCGAACGCCTGGTCGCCGAGTTCAACGAGAACCTGGCGATTTTCCAGACCCTGGAAGAGGAATTCCGCGATTTCATGGCCCAGCACCGGCGCCGGGTCGAAATCGCCGAGCGCCGCGCCGCGGAAATCCAGCGTGGCCAGGAAAAGCTGGAAGCGGCGCGTGCGCGGATGCAGCGCGAACTCGACGCGCGCCTGCAAGGCGGGGAGTTGCTGCCGAAGGCGGTCGAAGATTTCCTGCGCCAGCCGTGGGCGCACCACGTCACGATGCTGGTGCTGCGCGAAGGCGAGGACGGCGCCGGCCTGCCCGAAGCGCTGCAAGTGGCCGACACCCTGCTGGACGAATTGCGCGAGGCGCGCAGCAAGTTCGGCGGCCAGCGCGCGTGGCTGCAGGAGGTGCAGGCCGCGCTGGAAAAGGTGTTCGCCAGTGTCGGCCTCACCGCCGAAGCCTCGCTGGTGGCGATCGACGCCTTGCGCGCGACCTTGCAGGCGGTCGCGCAGGCGCGGCCGGACCTGGAGAAATCCTTGCCGGAATTGCCGCCGGTGGCGTTGCCGAAAGTCGGCGAGGATGACGCGTCGGTCCATCTGGTCGGCGGCACCGACACCCTGGAGTTCGACCCGACCGACGCGGTGCACTTCCGCGAACTGCCGCTGGGCACGTGGCTGGATTTCATCGACAAGGACAACCGCGTGCAGGCCGGCAAGCTGGCATGGGTCAGCCCGATCTCGAAGCGGCTGATGTTCGTCAACCGCCGCGGCGTGCGCTTCTGCGTGGTTTCGCCGGAAGAACTGGCGGCGATGGTGCAGATGGGCCGGCTGCGCAAGCACGACGCGGACACCGACGCCTTCGACAGCGCGATGCAGGGCGTGCTCGACCGGCTCGGCGACGCCGCCGCGTAATCCCGCGCTACTTGCTCATGGCCGCGGAGGCGGCGGCATGTCCCTGTCCCCCGGCGGTGCGTGCCCGTCATGGTCGTCGTCCGCCGGTGGCGGGTTCTGCTGCAGCCATTGCTGGCGCTGCTGCGGCGTCATCGCTTTCCATTGATCGATCAGTTGCTTGCGCTGTTCCGGCGGCATGCCGCGCATCTTGAAGAACAGTGCGCGCGCGGCCTCGCGCTGTTCCGGCGAAAGATGCTCGAAGCGGCGCATGCCATCGTGCGCGTGTTCGCGCTGTTGCGGGGACATCTGCTGCCAGCGCTGGGCGTGGCCGAACATGCGCGCGCGCTCGTCCGGCGCAGCGTCGTTCCAGTGCTCGCGCAGCGGCGCCAGCACGGTTTCGCGCTGCGCCGGAGTGAGCTTGTCCCATTCCGGCAGTGCCGGCGTCGCCGGTGCGGGAGCCGTGCTTTGCGCCGAGGCGGCGCCGATGCTTGCGCCCAGCGCCGTGGCCAACAGCAGTCTTGCGTATGCGTGCTTCATCGTCTCACTCCATCGCCAGTTGCTTGCCGTCCGACGCCATCCACAGGTACAGGTCCGGGTTTTCGTCCAGCGTCGCGGTGTAGTCGTCGTTGTTGCCGGTGACTGCGGCCGGTGCGACGGCGTGGGCCGCCGGCGCATGCGTCACGCGGCCGTTCAACCAGGGCAGGCCGATGGCGATGGCCAACACCGCCGGCACCGTCGCCGACAGCCACCAGCGCGGGCGTGGCGCGTGCGCCTGCGTCGCCGCGTGGCGTGCGCCGCGCAGGCGCTGCAGGGTTGGCGGCGAAACGTTCGCCAACGCCGCGGCGTGCGCAGCGCGCAGCGTCGCGTCGAATTTGTCCGTGTCGAATGCTTCTTCGTGCAAGGCGTTCATCGCACGTCCTCCAGTTGTTTCTGCAATGCCGCGCGTGCGCGCGACAAGTGGGTTTTCACCGAACCTTCCGAGCAGCCCATCGCCGCGGCGGTCTGGGCGACGTCGAGTTCCTCCAGCACGCGCAGGGTGAAGGCTTCGCGTTGCCGCACCGGCAGGGTCCGCAGCGCCTGCGCCAGCCTGGCCCAGGTTTCGCGCCGTTCCTGCGCCTGCGCTGGCGTGGCGGCGGGGTCGGCCCAATCGATGCGGCTTTCCTCGTCGTGTTCTCCGGCCTGCACGAACAGCAGCCGGCGGAACTTGCCACGGCGCTGCATGTCGATGATCTTGCGGCGCAGGATGCTCCAGAACAGCGGCGTCCATTCTGGCGCCGGCCGGTCCTTGTAGACCAGCATCTTCAGCATCGCTTCCTGCACCGCGTCGAGCGCATCGTCGCGCTGGCGCAGGCCGGCTTCGGCGAAGCGGAAGGCGCGCGTGCCGATGCCCGCGAGGAATTGCTCGATTGAAGCCGGCTCGATCGAAGCCCGCTCAATCGAAGCGGCGACCGGCGCGGAAACCGGCGGCGATGGATCGTGTTCGGCGCTCACCAACACAGCTTGGGACCTGTGGCGTGTGGACTCAATAGCAGCAAACGCGCGGCGGCCGGGCCGGTTGACAGGGCCGCGCTATTTCCCCAGCCAGATGGCCAGCAGCAAGGCCGCGAGCAGGCCGATGAAGTCGGCCGGCGTGGCCGCCAGCTGCAACATGGTCAGGGCCAGGTGCGGGCCGAGCTTCTGCACCGCCGCGAGCGGGCCGAGGCCAAGGCTGAAGCCGATTTCCAGGGCGATCACGCACCATGCCACCAGCGCGCTGCACAGCAGCGTGGCCGCCACCGCCAGTGCCCGGCGCAACGGCCGCCGCGGCATGCCGCCCAGACGCAACGCGGCGATGCTCGCCAGCGCCAGCGGCACCGCCATGCCGCCGCACAAGCGGCCGGAATGCAGCGAAACCAGAGTCCACAGGCCGGACACGGCCAGACAGGCGAACACCAGCAGGGCCAGCGGCCAGCCCAGCGCATGGGCGGAATGGCGGGCGGCTGGCCGGGGGAAAGACGGGGAAGGCGGCATTTCGGCTCCGATGCGGCAGCGCAGGATACGCTGCGTTCCGTGACTGCGCGCCTGCCGAAAGTACGGCGTCGGGCGCGGGCAACGGCGAGGGGCTAAAATAATGTGATTGCCTTCGCGCGTCCCGTCCCCACTTCCATAATCATGTATTCCCGCAGCAGCGAACCTGTCCACTTCGAGCGTGACGTCATGGCCGTGATCGTCCCGGCCGGCGAGGAAGTGCGCCTGCCCGCCGGCAGCTATGGCTACATCACCCAGGCGCTCGGCGGCAGCTACACCGTGTTCGTCGATGGTTCGCTGTTCCGCATCGCCGGCAAGGACGCGGATGCGATCGGCAAGGAACCGCCGCCGGCGCTGGAACTGCCCGCCGACGCCAGCGACGAGGACGTCGAGAAACTGGTGTGGCAGCAGTTGCGCACGATCTACGACCCGGAAATCCCGCACAACATCGTCGACCTCGGCCTCGTCTACGAAGTGAACATCGGCAAGCGCGAAGATGGCGAATCCGGCAAGAGCCAGCGCACGGTCGCGGTGAAGATGACGTTGACCGCGCCGGGCTGCGGCATGGGCGAGATCCTCGTCGACGACGTGCGCAGCAAGCTCGAGCTGATTCCCACCGTCGCCGATATCGACGTCGAACTGGTGTTCGACCCGCCGTGGAGCCAGCACATGATGAGCGAAGCGGCACGGCTGGAAACCGGGATGCTGTGACATGGATTGGCGCGCCGACACCCTGGAGCGGATGCGCCGGTTGATCGTGGAGGCGGTTCCCGACGCCGTCGAAGAGCGCAAGTGGATCAAGCCGAGCAATCCGCACGGCGTGCCGACGTGGTCGCGCGACGGCATCCTCTGCACCGGCGAAACCTACAAGGCGAAGGTCAAGCTGACCTTCGCCAAGGGCGCGTCGTTGCCTGACCCGGCGCGATTGTTCAACGCCGGGCTCGACGGCAACGTGCGCCGCGCGATCGACATCAGCGAAGGCGAAACCGTCGATGCCGAGGCATTCAGGGCGCTGGTGCGCGCCGCCGCGGAACTCAATGCCGCCGGCGCGAAGCCGAAGCGGGCGAAGAAGTAGGCCAAGCCGCGCGCCCGGCGGCGTATCATTGACGGACTTCTTCGTCATTCGCAGAGCGTCGCAATGCTGAAATACGCCGTCACCCGCAACCCGAACCCGCGCAGCGATGCGCAGCGCGGCGAAATTCTCGCCAATCCCGGTTTCGGCAAGTTCTTCAGCGACCACATGGTCGCGATCGACTGGAACAAGGGCGGCGGCTGGCAGGATGCGCGGGTGATTCCGTATGGCCCGTTGGCGCTCGACCCGGCCGCGTCGGTGCTGCATTACGCGCAGGAGATCTTCGAGGGCATCAAGGCCTATCGCCACGCCGACGGCTCGATCTGGACGTTCCGCCCGGACGCCAACGGCGCGCGCCTGCAGCGCTCGGCGCAGCGCCTCGCGCTGCCGGAACTGCCGGTCGAGGAATTCACCGAATCGCTGCGCCAGTTGATCGCGGTGGACAGCGCGTGGGTGCCGAGCGCGGCGGAAACCAGCCTGTATTTCCGTCCGTTCGAGATCGCCACCGAAGCCTTCCTCGGCGTGCGCGCGGCCGAAGGCGCGGGCTATTACGTCATCGCCAGCCCGGTCGGCGCGTACTTCGCCAAGGGCGTGGCCCCGGTATCGATCTGGGTCAGCGACCATTACGCGCGCGCCGGCAAGGGTGGCACCGGCGCAGCCAAGTTCGGTGGCAACTACGCCGCGTCCCTGCTGCCGCAGAAGGAAGCCTATGCGCAGGGCTGCTCGCAGGTGCTGTTCCTCGACGCGGAAACCGGCACCTATCTCGAGGAACTCGGCGGCATGAACCTGTTCGTCGTGTACAAGGACGGCCGCATCGACACGCCGGCGTTGAGCGGTTCGATTTTGCCGGGCATCACCCGCGATTCGCTGATCACGCTGGCGCGCGCGCGCGGCCATGCGGTCACCGAACGTCGCATCGCGCTGCAGGAAGTCGCCGATGGCGTGGCTTCGGGCGAGATCAGCGAGCTCTTCGCCTGCGGCACCGCCGCGGTGATCGCGCCTATCGCCGAGTTGAAGGGCAAGGACATCCAGATCGGCAAGCCCGATGCGCCGGCCGGCATCGTCACGATGGCGCTGCGCAAGGAACTGACCGACATCCAGTACGGCCGCGGCGAAGACAGGCACGGCTGGCTGGTGAAGCTGAGCGCGTGACCCGCATCCTGCTCCAACAAAAAGCCCGGAAATTCCGGGCTTTTTCGTTTTCGCGGGCAGGAGGCGGAGTTGCTGCTCACGCTTCCTCGAAGCGGTTGGCGGCGACGTTCTTGCGCACGTGGTTCGGATTCCAGATGCGCCCGTTCATCGTGATGTAGACGCCCGGCGGCAACGATTGCACCGCGCCGACCGCGCAGCCGATGTTGAATTCCGCATCGCTGCCGCGGAAGCGCGCCGGGTTCAGCGCGCCGGTCAGCACGATGGTCTTGCCGGTGATGTCGGCCAGTGCGCGCGCGGTGTCGACCATCGTGTCGGTGCCGTGGGTGATCAGCACGCGCGTCGCCGCCTGCGCGGCGATGGCGGCATGGATCAGCTCGCGGTCGGCGGCGGTGATGTGCAGCGAATCCTTGCGCAGGATCGGGATCACGTTGAAGCGGAAGCCGACGCCAAGTTCCTTGAGGATGCCGCCGATCTGCGGATCGCCGATCTGGTAGTCGGACTTGTCGTCGAAATAGATCTTGTCGATGGTGCCGCCGGTGGTGACGATCAGCAGTTCGTCCATCGTGGTGCTCCGCACGAAAAAGTTGCGTGAATTCTAATGCCTTTCGCCGAACTGCCGCGATGCTTCAGGCGAGCTTCTTCGCGATCAACGCCACGCGCTTGCCGAGCGCGCGCGCAAGCTGCGCTTCTTCGTCGCTCAAGGTGGAATCGTCGTGCGGCCCGGCGACGTGGCTCGCGCCGTAAGGCGTGCCGCCGGTTCTGGTGTGCGACAACGCCGGTTCGGTGAACGGAATGCCGACGATCACGCAGCCGTGGTGCAGCAGCGGGACCTGCATCGACAGCAGCGTCGATTCCTGCCCGCCGTGCTGCGTCGCGGTCGACGTGAACACCGCCGCCGGCTTGCCGGCGAGCGTGCCGCTGGCCCACTCGGCGCCGAGGGTGTCGAGGAAGTGCTTCACCGGCGCGGCCATGTTGCCGAAGCGCGTCGGGCTGCCGAGCAGCAAACCGGCGCATTCGTGCAAATCCTTTTTCTCCGCGTAGGGCGCGCCATCGTCCGGCACCGGCGGCGCCGCCTGTTCGGTGACCGGCGCGACCGCGGGGAGCGAACGCAAGCGCGCCGCGCAGCCTTCCACTTCGCCGACGCCGCGCGCGATCTGCCGCGCCAGCTTGGCCACCGAACCGCCGCGGCTGTAATAGAGCACCAGGACTTCGAGCATCGGGTTTCCCTCTTTGGTGATGCGGATTCTATCGGGCGCGTCGCCACATCGGTTAACCTGACGCTTCCGACGCCTTGACCGGCACGTTGCCCGATACCGCAATGCGCGATCGCACCGGCACCTTCCTGCGCTTCCTGTTCCGTCGCTTCCTCGACGACCGCCTGTTCCAGGCCGCGGCGGCGCTGTCGTACACCACCGTGTTCGCGATCGCGCCGTTCACCGTGGTGGTGTTCGGCGTGTTGTCCGCGTTTCCGGTGTTCGATCAATGGCGCAGCGCGCTGACCGGCTACGTGTTCTCGCATTTCCTGCCCGGCTCGGCCAGCGCGGTGCAGGGCATGATCGACCACTTCCTGCGCAACGCCAGCAAATTGAGCCTGGTCGGCGCGGTCTGTTTGATCGTCTCGCTGCTGATCACCCTCAACAGCATCGAAGGCACCTTCAACCGCATCTGGCGCGTGCCTTCGGCGCGGCCGAAACTGAGCCGCTTCCTCGTCTACTGGACGGTGCTGACGCTCGGCGCGATCTTCGCCGCCGCCGCGCTGGCGATGTCGGCGTGGGTGCTGACCTTGCCGTTGTTCAACACCGAGGGCGGCAAGTGGATCGTCGAAGCCGGCTTCCGCGCGACGCCGATCCTGATCGAATTCGGCCTGATCGCGGTGATCTTCCGCGTCGTGCCGCATCGCGAAGTGCAGCGCAAGCACGCGCTGATCGGCGCACTGCTTGCGACCGTCATCCTCGAAGCGATCAAGGGCGTGCTGGGCCTGTACGTCGGTGCGTTCAGCACCTACCAGACCTTGTATGGCGCGCTGTCGGCCCTGCCGGTGCTGATGCTGTGGATCTACCTCGGCTGGGTGTCGATCCTGCTCGGCGCCTCGTTCGCGTCGGCGATCGCTTCGTTCCGCTACCAGCCGGCGTGGATGCGCCTGCCTGCGGGCTTCGAGCTGTACGGCCTGCTGCGCCTGCTCGGCCGTTTCGAGGAAGTGCGCGAGGAGGGCCGCGGCCTCAAGGACGACGAAATCCTCAAGCTCGAACCGAGCCTGACCGACGCGCTGGTGCAGCAGTTCATCGCGGATCTTTCCGAACACAAGGTGCTGGCGCTCGCCGAAAGCGGCGAATGGCTGCTGGCGCGCGACCTCGAAAGCATCGACCTGTCCGAACTGTACGAAGCCTGCCAGTTGCGCATCCCGATCATCGACGCGCAACTTCCGCGTCTGGACGATGCGCTCGGGCGTGCCGCGCTGCACACGCTCGATCGATTGCGCGTACCCTTGCGCGACCTGCTGAAGCTCAAGGTCAGCGACGCCATCCATCTCGCCCGCGTACCCGAAACCGAACCATGAACAAGATTCTCGTCCTGTCCCTGCTGCTGGCCGTGCTGCCGGCCTGCACGCATTCCGGCGCGAACGCCGATACCGATGCGCAAGCCGTCGCAACGCCGTCGCTGGCGAGTGCACAAACCTCCGCAACGCCGGCGGCGACGCCCAAGCCGCGCGAAACCACCGCGGATTTCCCGGCGCTGGAATTGAAGGCCGTCGATGGCGGCGATTACGATTTGTCCGCGCACAAGGGCCATTGGGTCGTGGTCAATTTCTGGGCGACGTGGTGCGGGCCATGCCTGAAGGAAATGCCCGACCTCGACGCGCTCGACCAGCGCCGCGCCGACCTCGACGTGGTCGGCCTCGCCTACGACGACATCAGCGTCGCCGACATGCGGAAATTCCTGCAATCGCATCCGGTGCATTACCCGATCGCCATCGTCGATACCTTCAACCCGCCGGCGGATTTCGCCGTGCCGCGCGGCCTGCCGACGAGTTACCTGCTGTCGCCGCAGGGCAAGGTGGTCAAGCAGTTCGTCGGCCCGGTGACGGCGCAGCAGGTCGAAGCCGAGATCGCCGCCAACGGCAAGGCCTGAGCCGCACGTGGTCGCCGCGGTGCAACGCAAACTCGGCGTGGCCCTGGTCGGCCTCAGCGGCTACGCGCGCGGACTGCTCGCGCCGGCGCTGCAATTGACCCAACACTGCAAGCTCGCCGGTCTGGTCAGCGGTTCGCGCGAAAAAGCCGCCGCGTGGCAGCGCGAATACGCCATTCCCGACCGCAACGTCTACACCTACGACGACTTCGAGCGCATCGCCGAAAACGACGACATCGACGTGGCTTACATCGTGTTGCCGACTTCGCTGCACGCGGAATACGCGATCCGCGCCGCCAAGGCCGGCAAGCATGTGTGGTGCGAGAAACCGATGGCGATGGATTCCGCCGAAGCGCAATCGATGATCGATGCGTGCAATGCAAACAAGGTGCGCCTGTCGATCGGCTATCGCCTGCTGCATGATCCATTGATGCAACAAGTTGCCGCGTGGGCGCGCGAACAACCTTATGGCAAACCACTGCGCCTGTCCGCCGAAGCCGGTTACGACGGCTTTCACGGTGTGCCGGGTGACGACTGGCGGCTCGATCCGGCACGTGGCGGCAATCCGCTGTACGACATGGGCGTGTACGCGATCAACGCCGCGCGCCATGCGTCCGGCATGGAACCGGTCGCGGTCAGCGCGCGCGCGGAAGTCGCGCGGCCCGAGGTTTTCCGTGGCATGGAGGAGACGATGCGCCTTGCACTGGAATTTCCCGATGGCCTGGTCGCGCACTGCGTCACCAGCGTCGGCGAAGCGATGAATCGCCTGCGCGTCGAATGCGAGCGCGGCTGGTACGAGCTTTCGCCGTACCAGTTTTACGACAGCAATCGCGGCATCACCAGCGACGGCATCGTGCTTGATGCGACGCTCGGCGCCAAGCCGCGCATGCAGGCGCAACAGATGGACGACGATGCGCTCGCGATCCTCGGCGGCGCGCCATCGCTCGCGCCGGGCGAGGAAGGCTTGCGCGACATGCGCGTGATCGACGCGGCGTTCGCGTCGGCGAAGGCGGGCGGCGCGCGCGTCGAAATCACGCGGGGTTGATACGCCGGGTATACCAAGCATAGACCGGGACACCGGAAGCCACGATCAGCACGCTTGCGAGCGCCCGCCAGGGCGTCGCAACCAGCGCGTTCAGAATCAGGAAGCCCGTTCCAGCCAGGAAGAGACCGGCCACCAGCGGATAGGCAGGTACGCGATAGGGGCGCGGCGCATCGGGAAGCCGGCGTCGCAGCACGAAGATCGCGGCCACCGCCAATCCGTTGAACACCAGCAGCATGAACACGATGACGTCAGTCAGCATGTCGAAGCTGCCCGAGAAGGCGAATCCGATCGCCACGGCGCCCAACGCGATGATCGCCCGGCTCGGAACATGCGTCCGCGGCGAGATAACCGCCAGGGCGCGGGGCAGCAGGCCGTCGCGCGCCATCGCGAAAGGCAGCCGCGATACCGACAGGAACGTCGAATGGAGCGCCCCGAAATTCGCGGTCATCATGCCCAGCGTCAGCAGCGAAGCGATGCCGGCGCCGAAGAGTTTCATCATGACGGCACCGGCAACCGATGCCTCCTCCGGCAGGTCGGCAATCTCTGCGGGACTTAGCACGAGGAAGTACCCGAGGTTGACGAGCAGATAGAGGGCGATGATCAGCAGGCTCGAACCGATGATCGCATGGGGGATGGTGCGGTCGGGATCACGAACTTCCTCAGCCACCATGCTGAGGTCCGACCAGCCGTTATAGGCCCATAGCGCGCCGACCATCGCGGCGCCGAAGCCGGCAAGGCCCAGTTGCGAGGTTTCCGGCACGCCCGCGCACACGCCGTGCATCGCGCCGGCGGCAAGACTTGAGAGCGGTCCGCCAAAAAGGAAGGCGGCGATGCCGATGCCTGCGACGAGCATGACCTTGAGGGCCGTGACGATGCTCGCGATCCAGCCGTTGGTGCGTACCGACGCGAGGTTGAGGAGGGTTACGACCAATATCGTCGCGGCCGAGGCCAGTTGGACCTGAAACGGGGTGAACGCACCCGAAAAGAGATTGCCGGCGAAGATGACGAATACCGTCGCGATCGCCGCGATGCTGCCGGCGCCATCGAGCAGCGTCTCCATCCAGCCGTAGAGAAAGGCCCAGACCTTCCCGAACGCTGCGTCGATGAAATTGTATTGGCCGCCCGAGCGCGGCATCATCGCGCTCAGTTCCGCAAAGCAAAGCGCTCCGCCGAGGGTGAGAAGCCCGGCGGTCGCCCAGGCAAGCAGCACCAGCCACGGCGACCCGACATTGCAGGTCATGACTCGGGCCTTCAGGAAGACGCCCGTGCCGATGACGTTGGTGACGATCAGCGCCGCGGCGGGGACGAGCGCCAGGCCGCGGTCAAGGATGGGAGCGGACAGCGGAGAATTCACGCCGCCCATCATTCGCCTTTCGCCTCGACGGCGAGGGAGGAAACCTCAGGCCCCAGATTTTTCTCCATGAAAATCGTGATTGAACGGAAGACGCCGGGAATGTCGTAATAGGGCGCACGGCGCACGAATCCCATGCTCTCGTACATGCGGATCGCATCGCCCATGAACGAGACGGTTTCCAGCCGCATGCCCGTGTAATCGGCCGCGCGGGCGCGCTCGATGAGGCTCGAGGCCAAGGCCCGGCCGAGACCGGTCCGCCGAAAGCGGGGACGTACGTACAGGCGCTTCAACTCGCACATGGCGGGTCCCGCGTGGCGATAGGCGATGCACCCGCCGACATCGGCGTCGGCGTAACCGAGCAGTGTCAGTCCCGACCTTGGCGCGTAGGCGCCGGGCAATGCGCTTTCCGCCGCATAGTAGAAGTCGAGGACCTCCTGCGCGGGAAAACCCAGTTTTTCGGTCTCGGCGCTGTCCCAGGCGCCGAGTTCCGCCATCAGTTCGGCCGCAACCGCAAAATCGGCGTCCGTTTCGCATGGTCTGATGGCGATCATCCGGCGAGGCTAGCATGGCTCGGATGGCAAGAAGCAATAAGGGTCGGGTGCAATCAAATCAATTTAATTGCACCCGACCCCATTGGGGAGCGTTGATGCGCGAGGTTACACCGACTTGCTTGACGTGACGAAAACGGTGATTTCCTCGCGGTCGTGGTAAAGCTGTTTCGCGCGGATTCTCAACGGTTTTTGCGCTTGCTCGGCGAACAGGTCGAGGCACAGCCGGGTTTCGTCCCAGCGCTTCTTCATCGGCAATTTCAAGTTGAAGATCGCGTGCCGGCACCAGCCTTCGCGGACCCATGTCGCCATGCGCTCGGCGACGCGGCGCGGTTGTTCGACCATGTCGCAGACCATCCAGTCCAGCGCTTGCTTCGGTTGCCAGCGGAAGCCGTCTTCGCGCAGGTGCGTGACCAGTCCGCTATCGAGCACGTGCTGGCGCAGCGGGCCGTTGTCGATGCTGTTGACGCGCAGGCCTTGGCGCGTGAGCACCCAGGTCCAGCCACCGGGCGCGGCGCCGAGGTCGGCCGCGGTCATGCCCGGCTTCATCAGGCTTTCGCGTTCGGGCGGCGCGAGCAGCACCAGCAGAGCTTCTTCGAGTTTCAATGCGCTGCGTGACGGCGCATCGGCGAGCATCTTCAGCCGCGGCACGCCCAGCGGCCACGGCGCGCTGTCGTTCGGCTCCGCGACGCACAGGAAGGCATGGTCGCCATCGACGAACACCACGTGCAGGCGCGGCAGTTTGCCGTTCTCTTTTTCGGTGAGGAAGCCGAGCTTGCGCAGCGCCGGCCGCAACGCATTGCCGAAGCTGCGGGCCAGACCGGCGAGCGGCTTGGCCGCATCGGAATCGGGATGCTCGACCCACAAATCGCCGTAGCGTCCGCGGCCTTGCAGCGCTTCCAGCATCGGCGTGATCCGATCCTTCGGATCGAGGTGCTTCAGTTCGGCCAGCAGCACGAGTTTCTGCCGGGCGAAAATCAGTTCGCGCCACGCGAGCATGCCGGCGATTTTTTCGTCATCGCTGGCGAACACGACGTAGCCGTCGTTGCGATTGGTGCGCGCGAAGCCGGCGATGCCGGCGAGCGCCGCTTTCTCGGACAATTCCGCCGCCAGTTCCGGCTCGAAGCCCTGCCGGCAATAGCACAGCAGGCCTTGCATCAGTAGCGCTCGCCGGCGTTGGCCGAATACGCGCGGAGCACATCGCGCGCGGCGTCGCGCTCGATGTCGCGCACCACTTCGATGCCGCGCTTGTTCAATTCGCCGACCCAATCCTGCGGCAGCGGGCCTTCGTCGAATTCGGTGAGTTCTTCCACATCAGTGGCGCGTGCGCCGACCAGCAGGCGATCGATGCCGGCCCACACCGTCGCGCCGAAGCACTGGCAGCACGGCTGCGCGGAGGTGGCCAGGGTTACCGGGCCGTCGAATTTTTCGTTGATGCGGAAGGTTTGCAGCGCCTGCTGCGCGAGCAGGTAGGCCATGTTTTCCGCGTGCGCCAGCGAGGCGTGCTGCGCCACGACGCGATTGACGCCGAGGCTGACGATGCGGTCGTCCGGGCCGAACACCACGGCGCCGAACGGTCCGCCGGTTTTTGCGGCGACATTGCGCCGGGAAAGTTCGATCGCCAGTTTCACTTTCGCATCGTCGCCGGCAAACGGGGCGCGTGCGTCGATGGCGCCGGCGACCCAGTCGGGCAGGGCGAGATGGGCATTGAGGAGCAGGTTCATGCGCCCATTGTCGCATCCCGCCGGCGACTCCGTGATGCGAGTCGCGGCTCCGCGGCGGCATTCAAGTGCCGCGCACGACGCGATCGCGCTCATGTACCGCGCAGTGCGCGGTACGGCGGCGTCGCCATCACCATTTCGGCCAGCGAGTAGGCCAGTTCGCGTTCGGCCAGCACCGCGCCGTCGGCGCCGTGGGCGAGCAGGTGCTTCACTTCGGCGTCGCTGTGCGCACGCGCCAGCAGGGTCAGTGACGGGTTGAGCGCGCGCAGCTTGGCGATGGCCTCGCCGGCTTCCAGCGGCTGCGGGATGGCGAGGATAGCGATCTTCGCGCGCTGCGGGTGCGCTTCGGCCAGCACCTTGTCGGCGGCGGCGTTGCCGCGGATCGCGGGAATGCCGGCGGCGTGCGCGCGTTCGACGTGGTCGCGGTTCTCGTCGATCGCCAGCACCGGCACGCCGCGCTCGTGCAGCACCCGCGCCAGCGCGCTGCCGACGCGGCCGTAGCCGATCACGATGGCGTGGTCGCTGAGGTCGGTCGACGGACCGGGCGGCAGTTCCGGTGCGGCGGTGGCGGCGGTTTCGTCGGCATGCCTGGCCTGCCAGCGGTCGAGCCAGACGAACAGGAACGGATTGACGATGATCGACAGCAGCGCGCCGGCAAGGATCAGGTCGTGGCCCTGCTGCGGCAGCAGGTGCAGCGACAGGCCGAGCGCGGCGAGGATGAAGGAGAATTCGCCGATCTGCGCCAGCGATACCGCCACGGTCAGCGCGGTCAGCTTGTCCTGGCCGAAGGCGCGGACGAGGGCGTAGGCGGCCAGCGATTGGCCGACGAGGATGATGCCGAGCACGGCCAGCAGTTGCAGCGGATGCTCGAGGATCACGCGCGGGTTGAACAGCATCCCGACCGAGACGAAGAACAGCACCGCGAACGCGTCGCGCAGCGGCAGCGAATCGGCCGCGGCCTTGTGGCTCAATTCCGATTCGTTGAGGATCATCCCGGCGAAGAACGCGCCGAGCGCGAACGACACGCCGAACAGGTGCGCGGCGGCGAAGGCCACGCCCAGCGCGATCGCCAGCACGCACAGGGTGAACAACTCGCGCGAGCCGGTGCCGGCCACTTTCGCCAGCGTCCACGGAATCACCCGGCGCCCGACCAGCAGCATGAAGGCGACGAAGGCGCCGAGTTTCAACAAGGTCAGCGCCAGCGACAGCCCGGTCGCGCGCCAGTCGCTGCCGTTGCCGTGGGTCGCGTCGGCCAGCACCGGCAGGAACACCAGCGCCAGCACCATCGCCAGGTCCTCGACGATCAGCCAGCCGATGGCGATGCGTCCGCGCTTGGATTCGAGCAGGCGGCGTTCTTCGAGTGCGCGCAGCACGACCACGGTGCTGGCCACCGACAGCGCCAGGCCGAACACGATGCCTTCCAGATGCGACCAGCCGATGCCCAGCGCCAGCAGCCAGCCCAGCGCGGTGGCGACGACGATCTGCGCGATCGCGCCGGGAATCGCGATCGCCTTCACTTCCAGCAGGTCGGCCAGCGAGAAGTGCAGGCCGACGCCGAACATCAGCAGCATCACCCCGATTTCGGACAACTGGTTGGCCAGCGACTGGTCGGCGACGAAGCCCGGCGTGAACGGCCCGACCACCATGCCGGCCAGCAGGTAGCCGACCAGCGGCGAGAACTTCAGCTTCTGCGCGATCGCGCCGAGCACGAAGGCCACGGCCAGGCCGATGGCGACGATGTTGATGAGGTCGGTGTCGTGGTGCATGGCATCGGCCTTTTGCGTTATGGATGCCGAGTGTCGCCGATGCGGCGCGCCGCGGCAAACCTGCGCTGCACAAAACGAAAGCCCGCAAGCGTGTCCCCGGGGCTAGAATGCCGATGCGTCCAGTGAGGATTCCGCCATGTCCACGCTCAGCCAGCAAGTGCACCAGATTGCCGATGCGTTGCCGCCCGAGGCGACGTGGGACGATGTGCGTTACCAGATTGAATTGAAGGCGTCGGTCGAGCGTGGTCTGGCCGATGCCAAGGCCGGTCGCGTGGTGCCGGTCGAAGAGCTGCTGGCCGAGTTCGGCGTGTTCGAGTGAAGGTCGTCTGGTCGCAGGAAGCGACGGACAGCCTGCGCGAAATCGTCGCCTACATCGCCGGGGATTCGCCGTTGGCCGCACGCAGGGTCGCGGCCAAGTTGCTGTCGCGTTCGCGCCAGTTGCAGGTGCCGCCCTTGCTTGGCAGGCGGCTGCCCGACGGTCAGGCACTACCGCCTGGTGTTGCCGAAAACCGCGGACGCGTTGTCGAATCGCAAGCCATGAAAAAGCCCGGATTTCTCCGGGCTTTTCCCGTGCTGCCGGGCCGGCTCATCACCACTTGTAGCTGGCGCGGCCGTAGACGTAGGCGCCATTGAAGCCGTAGGGCGAGATGAAGCTGTACTTGAACTGGCCGCTGTTGGCGTTGGCCGGGATGTTCTGGTCCGGATAGGTGTCGAGGAAATTGTCCGCGCCGAGGGTGAAGGCCCAGTTCTTGCTCGGCTTGAAGCTGGCCGAGGCGTCGAGCAGCCACTTCGCGCCGAAGGTCTGGTCGTTGGCCGGGTTGGTCGCGCTGAGGCTGGTGAATTCGCCGTAGCGGGTCGCGGTCAGCGACAGGTCCCAGCGCTGCGAATCCCAGCTGCCGCCGAGGATCAACTTGTCCTTCGGGTAGCCTTCGGTGATGCGGCCCTGTTCGTCGCGGCCGAAGCGCGCGAACGGCAGGCCGAGATCGACCAGCACCTGCGGGTTCGGCGCGACGCTGGTGATGTCGGTCTTGTTGTAGCCGTAGCTGCCGGTGAGCTTGAGCGAACTGGCGGCGAGCGGGATCGTGTATTCGCCGACGACGTCGATGCCCTTGGTTTTCGTGTCCGCCGCGTTGGTGAAATAGTTGAACGCGGTGACGCCGTCGATGCCGAGGCCGGACAGCAAATCCTGCGTCGCCTGATTGGTGTTGACCGCCGACGAGAGCAGGATGCGGTCGTCGATCTTGATCTGGTAGGCATCGATGGTGACGTACAGCCGGTCGGTCGGTTGCAGCACCAGGCCGAGGCTGTACGACAGCGATTTCTCCGGCTTCAGCGGTTCGGCGCCGAGCGCCTTGGCCGCGGCGCTGTCGGCGGGGAAGGTGCCGCGGTCGACGAACACGTTGTTGTTGTACGTGCTGGTGATCGCCTGGTAGTTCTGCTGCGCCAAGGAAGGCGCGCGGAAGCCGGAAGCGACGGTGCCGCGCAGCGCGACCTTGGGCGTGAACGCGTAGCGGGCGCTCAACTTGCCCGAGGTCTGGCTGCCGAAATCCGAATAATTTTCCCAACGCCCGGCGATGCCGGCGCTGAACTTGTCGGTGAAATCCTGATCGAGGCCGACGTACAGCGCCTCGTTGTGGCGGTCGCTGTGCACCGAATTGAGCGGGGTGAAGCCGCCGAAGCCCTGCGCGCCGCCGTTCTCGTACGAGCCTGGTTCGCCCGGCGATTCGTTCCACTTCTCGTAGCGGTACTCGGCGCCGAAGCTCAGCAGCGCCGGATCGGCGAAGCCGAGATTGAGGGTCTTGGTGAAATCGGCGTCGAGCAGGTTCTGGGTGTATTCCAGCGCGCCGTCGTAGAACGCATGCGGGCTGTCCACGCCGAGCGAGTAGTTGATGCTGTTGCGGGTGTTGAAGGCGAGATGGTTCTGGCCGTAGTTGTAGCTGAAGTCCCAGGTCCAGCCGTTGTCGTTGCCGCCCTTGACGCCGGCGACCAGCGAGCGGTCCTGCGAATACTGGTTGATGACCGGCGCGTAGCCGTTCGGGTAGACCTGCGGCACGACCGGATCGGCGCCGACGCTGCGGTAGAACGCGCGCGAATCGATGTCGCGGTTGCTGGCGATCGCGGTCGCGTAGGCTTCCCATTCGTCGTTGAAGCGGAAGCCGGCCACGGCCGAGACCGCGCCGAAATCGACCTTCGGGTCGCCGACGACGAAGCCGACGGTCCCGTCGGCCGGGTTGTTGCCGGTGTTCGGCGTGGTGCCCTGGTAGGGGCCGGCGCGGTTGGTCTCGTCCTGCGAACCGGCCTGCGCGGCCAGGTGCACGTAGCCGCGGTCGCCGGCGAAGCTGAAGCCGACATCACCGCTGAGCTGGCCCTGCTTGCCGTCGCCGGCCGAATATTCGCCGGCATCGACGGTCACGCTGCCGCCGTGGCCGGCCTTCTTCAGCACGATGTTGACCACGCCGGCGATCGCATCGGAACCGTATTGCGCCGAGGCGCCATCGCGCAGCACTTCGACGTGGTCGATCGCCGCGACCGGGATGGTGTTGAAGTCCACCGCTTCCGAGCCGCGGCCGATGCTGCCGTTGACGTTCAACTGCGCGGAGAGATGGCGGCGCTTGCCGTCGACCAGCACCAGCACTTCGTCCGGGGCGAGGCCGCGCAGCTGTGCCGGGCGCACGCCGCTGGTGCCGTCGTTGAGCGCCGGGCGCGGGAAGTTCAGCGACGGCAGCGCGCGCGACAGCGCGGTGGCGAGGTCTTCGGCGCCGGTGGCCTTCAGCGCTTCGTTGCTGATCACGTCGATCGGCGATTGCGATTCGGCGACGGTGCGGTTGGAAACGTGGGTGCCGGTGACGATGACGGTGTCGAGCGTCTTGCCGGCGTCCTGCGCCTCTTGCGCGAAGGCCGGTGTGGCGAGGGAGGCGAGGATTGCGGCGGACAGCACGGTGGTGCGGTTGAAACCGGAACGGGACATTGCGGGAAATCCACACGACGGAGAGAGGCCGGGGAGTTTGTGTCAAGCGCCCGCGCAAGTCGCATCAGCAGCGGTTGTGTGCTTATGCATCGTGGCTATTTACGATATCGCCGCGTGCCAATGCACGGGGAATGCCTGGGCGAAGGCGAGCTGCTTTTGCGACTGGATGTAGTTCGGGTTGAGCCGGCGGATTTTCTCGATCGCCGCGCCCGCGCCGAGGGTTTCCTGCGCCATCAGGAAGCACGCCAGCAGCAGGCCAGTGCGGCCGAGTCCACCGCGGCAATGGAAGGCGAGGTTGGCGCCTCCGTCGTAGTCCTTGACCAAGCGCTTGAGCAGGGCGAGCGTCGGTTGCAGTTGCGGCACGTCCATGTCGTCGATCGGGAAGTGTTCGACGACGATGCCGCAGGTGTCGATGCCGTCCAGCGGCAGCGGCGCCTCGGTGAGGGTGACGATGCGATCGATGCCGAGCTGGGCGACGGCGTGGAAATCGCCGCCGATGTCGGCGAGCAGGCCGGGCTGGTGCATGCCGGCCAGGCGCTTGTTGTTTATCCAGATGAAGCCGAGGTTGCTGCGCGGCGCGGCCACCGGCGGGTGTTCGACCGGCGCCGGTTCCGGCGTGTCGTCGTCCCAGTCCGGCGCCGGCCAGGCGCTGCCGGTTTCCAGCCAGTTGCGGCCCAGTTCCGAGCTCGGGTGCTTGAAGAACGCGGTGGTGCGGCTCAGTTCGGCGAGCTGGCCGCCGGTGACGAGCGCGACGTGGTCGGACACCGCCTGCGCATGCGGCTTGCTGTGGCTGATGATGATCGTGGTGACCCGGCCACTGAGCCGGCGCAAGGTGTGCAGCAGCCAGTCTTCTTCGGACAGCGCGACGTCGTTGAGCGGTTCGTCCAGCAGCAGCACGCGCGGGCGGCGCAACAGCATGCGCAGCAACAGGACCACGCGGTGCATCGCCAGGCTCAACATGCCGACGTCCCAGTCGAGCTTGTCGCGCAGTTTTTCCTGCAGGCCGAGCAGGCCCATCCACCACGCCAGCGAAGGGTCGTCGGCGCTGTCCACGCCGAGGTTCTGCAGCACGCTGCCGGAATACAGCCGCGCCTTCTGCGGCATCAGCGCGATGCCGGGCATTTCCTCGATCGTTTCCTGCGGCAGTGCGTGGCCGTCCAGCAGCACCGCGCCGGTGTGCCAGCACGACGGCGTCAATTGGCTCAGGCCGACGATGTGGCGCAGCAGCGTGGATTTGCCCGCGGCGACCGGGCCGATCAGCGCGGTGATCTTGCGCGCCGGGAAATCCAGCGCGGGGATGTGCAGCAGTTCCTCGTCGCCGTAGCCGATGCGGATCTCGCGCAACGCCAGTTGTCCGTGCATGTGTCTGCGTCGTTCCTGCGCGGGGATTTCGGCGTTCATGCCTGCACGAAGGGATTGCGGGATTACGAGAGCGCGCGCACCGCGTCGGCGCAGGCCTTGCCCGCCACCAGCATCTGGCCGAGGTTGACCATGCGCTCGGCGACGATGCCGACGTAGAGCACGTTGTGCGCGTCGCCGACGCCGATCATCGCCACCACGCGGTCGTTGCTGCGCACGATCACGTCGTCGAGATGGGCGCCGTCCTCCAGCCCGGAAATCAGCGATTGGGCGAGGCCGAGGATGGAACTGGCCATCGGCAGGTTGTCGCCGATGGCCAGTTGCTGGCTTCCGTACAGGTCGATCAGGTGTCCGTCGTAGGTGGCGAGGAACGCGCAAATCGACTTGGGCAGCTTGTCGACGCACTCGGCCAGTTGCTTGTGGACTTGTTGCAGCAATTGCATGGGATCGCCTGATCTTCTTGTCGTCACGGGATGCGTGGAGCGTAGCGCGTCAGACCGTCGAGGTCGCGGCGATTTCGCGCGCCTTGACCAGGGCCAGGCCGAGGTTGGTGTCGACGCGGGCGACGACCAGGGCGACGATGCTTTCCTGCGCTTCGAGGCGGGCGAAGATGTGCAGCAGGTTCTTCGAGGTCACGATGATTTCGCGGAAATAGTGGCCCTGGTAGGTATCGCCGCGAATCTTCTTGAAGGTGTTCTCGATGTTGAGCACCGCGTCGCCTTCGTACAGGTCCTTGGTCGCGGCGGCGACCATGTCGAGCACGGCCTGTGGATGCGAATCGACGGTCTTGACGGCAAGCAGCATGCCGCTGCCCATGTCGACCACGCCGGCGGCGATGGCCTTGGGCACGTTGGTGATCATGGCGGAAACGATGGAATCGGCACTCATTGGGTTTCTCCTGGCGGTGGGCTGGGTGGGTTGGATCGTCGTGGTCATGCGGAACGGACTGCGGGTGGAACGAGGGTGCCGCCGGCGCCGGGCGCGGCGCTGTTCGCCAGCAGCGACAGCGAGCGGACCACGCTGCTGCGGTCGCGCGGGTCGAGCGGGACCGACGCCACGCGCCGGTCGAGCAGATCGGAAAGCCGGGCGCGCAGGTCGCGCGGCATGCTGCCCTGGTCGAGATGGGTGTAGGCGACCATTACCGGCCGGTCGCTGGCGAAGCCGCGCAGCAGTTCGGCGTAGTGGCGCACGTCCTCGAACGGATCCAGGCTGGTCGCGTCGGCGAGGATCAGCGCCGCATCGCAGGTGGAGAGTTTCTGCCGGATCATGTGCGCGAAGCGCAGTTGCCCGGGCGTGCCGTACAGGCGCACGCGGAGGCCGCCGTCGACTTCGCACTCGCCGTAATCGAGCGCGATCGTGGTGCGCTGCTTGAGCGTGGCGACGGTGTCGGTCGCCTCCACTTCGGTGCTGTGCACCTTGCTGGTGGACACGGTGGTGATCGCGGTGGTCTTGCCCGAGCCGGGCGAACCGACCAGCAGCAGGTCGACCGTCGGCTTGCCCGTGTCCAGTCTGCCGAATTTCGACAGATAGCCGGAAATCACCGCGCGCTTGTCGCTGGCCGCCGGTGCCGTTTCCACCGGCTTGCGCCGGCCGAAGCCGCCGATCAGATGGTTCATCCACGACACGCCGCCACCTTGCCCGGGCCTGGGCTTGAGCGGGTGTTGCCGGCGGTGTTCGCCGATGCGGTCGAGGGTGTCGATGAGCTGCGCTTCCAGCGGCGGCCAGTCCAGCTCGAAGGCCACGCGCTTGCCATCGTCCTGCAGCAGTTCGACGGTGCCGACGCGTTCGCCGCTGGCGGGAGGGCGCACGATGCAATCGGCGCCGTCGCGGATGTCGCTGATGCGCCAGACGTCGTGCAACCGCGAAGCGCCGAGCAGCCCCATTGCCCGCACTTGCGACGCGACCGACGCATTTAGCTCGGCCACGGACAGCACCAGCCCGCTGCGGCTGGTGCCTGTTGCTGCACCTGTCATCCTGACCCCCGGTTGCGGAATTCAATTTCCTTTGCAGCCGCGCCGTGTGCAGATAGATGTCCCCTCCATCCGTGACGCGCTGCCCGCATCCTAACCGCATCCATTCGCGCGCAGGTGGCGGTGGAATACTGGAAATTTTCTGGGTCGGATGAACTGCGTCACAGTGTTGGTGAAATCCCCGGGAATCAGGGGGGCGACGCTTTCCGGTAAAATGTGCGGATGATCTCTTTTCGCAATTTCGCCCTGCGCCGGGGCGAGCGCCTGCTGCTGTCCGATGTCAACCTTGCATTGCATGCCGGTTACCGCGTCGGCGTGGTCGGGCGCAACGGCGCCGGCAAGTCGAGCCTGTTCGCGGTGGTGCGCGGCGAACTGGAAGCGGACAAGGGCGACGTCGAACTGCCCGGCAGGCTGCGCACCGCTTCGGTCGCGCAGGAAACGCCTTCATTGCCGGATGCGGCGATCGATTTCGTGCTCGGCGGCGACGTCGAAGTGGCCGCGGCATTGAAAGCCGAAGCCGATGCGAGCGTCGCCGAAGACTGGGACGCAGTCGCCACCGCGCACCTGCGCATCGCCGAACTCAACGGCTACGACGCCGAAGCGCGCGCCGGCAAATTGCTGCACGGCTTGGGTTTCCCGGCGGAAACGCATCACCGGCCGGTGTCGAGTTTTTCCGGCGGCTGGCGCGTGCGCCTGAATCTCGCCCGCGCGTTGATGATGCCCAGCGATTTGCTCCTGCTCGACGAACCGACGAATCACCTGGACATGGACGCGGTGCTGTGGCTGGAACAGTGGCTGCTGAAATATCCGGGCACCTTGCTGCTGATTTCGCACGACCGCGAATTCCTCGACAACGTCGCCACCCACACCCTGCACCTGCACGGCGGCGGCGCCAAGCTGTACGTCGGCGGCTACACCGACTTCGAGCGCCAGCGCGCCGAGCAACTGCGCCAGCAGCAGATCGCGCACGAGAAGGAACAGGCCGAGCGCGCGCACCTGCAAAGCTTCATCGACCGCTTCAAGGCGAC
Organism: Lysobacterales bacterium; assembly: GCA_015655355.1. Taxonomy (GTDB): domain Bacteria; phylum Pseudomonadota; class Gammaproteobacteria; order Xanthomonadales; family Xanthomonadaceae; genus Pseudoxanthomonas_A. Next base: position 12,148 of record JAATFG010000030.1, on the reverse strand, counting down.
CGCCAGCAAGGCCGCGCAAGCGCAAAGCCGGATGAAGCGCCTGGCGAAATTGAGCGGCACCGAAGCGGTGCGGGTCGAGCGCGAATTCCGCATCGAGTTCGCCCAGCCGAACAAGCTGCCGCATTCGCTGATCCGCATCAACCACGGCGAAGCCGGCTACGGCAATGACGCGGTGATCCTGCACAAGGTCGGTTTCGGCCTCGAGGCCGGCGACCGCATCGGCCTGCTCGGCCCGAACGGCGCGGGCAAATCGACGCTGGTGAAATCACTGGTCGGCGAACTGGCGCTGGTTGAAGGCGAGCGCAGCGCGCACCCGGATTTGCGCATCGGCTACTTCGCCCAGCACACGGTCGAGTCGTTGCACGCCGGGCAATCGCCGATCGATCACTTCCGCGACATTTCGCCGGATGCGTCGACGCAGGCTTTCCGCGATTTCCTCGGCAAATGGAATTTCCCCGGTGATCGCGCGTTCGAGAGCATCGATGGTTTTTCCGGTGGTGAACGCGCGCGCCTCGCACTCGCCCTGATCGCGTGGCAGCAGCCGAACGTGCTGCTGCTCGACGAACCGACCAACCACCTCGACCTCGAAATGCGCGAGGCGCTGGCCGAAGCGCTGTCCGATTTCGAAGGCGCGATCGTGATGGTTTCGCATGACCGGCACCTGATCGGCCTGGTCTGCGACCTGTTCTGGCGCGTCGCCGATGGCGTGGTCGAGCCGTTCGACGGCGATCTCGATGCCTACGCGGCGTGGCTGCGCACGCGGCCGAGCGCGCAAGGCACCCGCGGCAAGCTCGCCGAACGCGACGAGCAGGCGGGCGCGACCGTCGCGTCGCCCGCGTCCAGGCCGGCAGCGAAGAAGCCGGCCAATCCGCACAAGCTGGCCGAGGCCGAGAAGAAGGTCGGGCTATTGGCCGAGAAGCTCGCCGGCATCGACGCGCAACTGGCCGATCCGGCCGCGTTCGCCCGGCTGGCCGAACTCGGCCGGCAGCGCGAATCGGCGCGGGCCGAGCTGGAAAAGGCCGAGGCGATGTGGCTGGCGCTGATGGATTGAGCGGCCGGCGACCTTGAAATCCGCGCGGCCGCCCCGACAATGGCCGCGTTGTCGTTCCTTTTTGTCTGCGAGTTCTGCCATGCCGATTTACGCCTACGAATGCACCGCTTGCGGCCACCACTTCGACAAGTTGCAGAAGCTGTCCGACCCCGATCCGGCCATTTGCCCGAATTGCGGCAAGGAAAACACGGTCAAGCGCCAGATCACCGCGCCGCAGTTCCGCCTCGCCGGTGGCGGCTGGTACGAAACCGACTTCAAGGGCAGCGGCGACAAGAAGCGCAACCTCGTCGACGGCGGTGGTTCTTCGACCGGTTCGACGGGCGGCGGCGCGTCCTCGTCGGACTGAACGCCTAGTCCTTGAGGAAGTATTCGACCGTCGTCACCACGCGGATTTTCTTGATCTGCGGGCTGCCGGCGTCGCGGTCGGCGATGTCCACCACGCCCTGGTTGGCGCTGCGGATGCCGCCGAGTTTCGCGCCGGAATCCTTGGCGAACTGCTCGGCGGATTTGCGCGCATTGGCGGTGGCTTCGGCGATCAGCGCGGGCTTGATGGCGTTCAGCTGGGTGTAGTCGAACTCCGGGCCGCGGCCGCTTTCGGTATTGAGCATCACCCCATCCGCGACCAGATCGCCGCTGCGGCGCACCGCGTCCAGTGCAGCGGCCACGCGATCGCTGCGCAGGGTGACGGTGTTGGAATAACGGTAGCGCTCCGGTGGCCGGTTGTTGCCGTAGGAGTAGGCCCAGCGATCTTCCAGCCGCGGCGGCGACACCACGATTTCCCCGTCCTTGAATCCGGCATCGAGCAGGAACTTGCGGATGGTGGCGGTGTTGGCTTCCAGCGCGGCTTGCACTTCGCCCAGGTTGTCGCCGCCGACCGTTTGCGCGAGCGGCCAGACCACCAGGTCGGCATCGACGATTTTCTCCGCCGAGCCCTTCACCGTCACGTAGCGATCCGCCGTGCGCAGCCCGGCCATGCCCTGCGCGGCGAACCAGCCGGCGCTGGCCAGGCCCAGCCCGATCAGGGCGGCGGCGATCAATTTGTGGAAATCGCGGGGCGAAGGCGCGGACATGGGGGGCTCCGTCAGGATGGCTTGGCCAGCTTAACGCAAGCGCGGCAGCGGCTGGTCGGGCTAAAATGCGCGGCTTGCCGGCGCCGCGCCGGCTTGCAGAAGCCAATGGCGCTTGCGCCACGCCCGAACAGGCGCCCAGAAAGGAATTGCCCCATGTCCATGCGTACCCATTACTGCGGTCTCGTGACCGAGGCCTTGATCGGCCAGACCGTGACCCTTGCCGGCTGGACCGACGTTGCCCGCAACCTCGGCGGCGTCTGCTTCATCGACTTGCGCGACCACGAAGGCATCGTGCAGGTGATGGTCGAGCCGGACAACGCCGAAGTGTTCAAGGTCGCCGAGGCGCTGGGCTACGAGGACGTGTTGCAGGTCGAAGGCGTGGTCCGCCCGCGTCACGCGGTCAACGACAAGCTCAAGACCGGCAAGGTCGAAGTGGTCGCGACCAGGATCGTCGTGCTCAACAAGGCCGCGCCGCTGCCGTTCCACGCGCACGAGAACGCGAACGAGGAAATCCGCCTCAAGTACCGCTATCTGGATTTGCGCCGCCCGGAAATGCAGCGCATGCAGCGCACCCGGATCAAGCTGGTGCAGGCGCTGCGCCGCCATCTGGATGCGCGCGATTTCCAGGACATCGAAACGCCGATCCTGACCAAGGCCACGCCGGAAGGCGCGCGCGACTTCCTCGTGCCGGCGCGCATGCATCCGGGCGAGTTCTACGCGTTGCCGCAGTCGCCGCAGCTGTTCAAGCAGATTTTGATGGTGGCCGGCTTCGACCGTTACTACCAGATCGCGCGCTGCTTCCGCGACGAAGCGCTGCGCGCCGACCGCCAGCTCGAATTCACCCAGCTCGACATGGAGTTCGCCTTCGTCACCGAGCGCGACATCCAGGATTTCGTCGAAGGCATGATTCGCAGCATCTTCAAGGAAGTGGTGGACGTCGAACTCGACGCGCAATTCCCGCGCATGACCTGGGCCGAGGCGATGCGTCGCTATGGTTCGGACAAGCCGGACCTGCGCATCGCACTGGAATTGATCGACGTCGCCGAGCAGGTGAAGCGCAGCGAATTCGCCGCGTTCACCGCCGCGGCGAACGATGCCGACGGCCGCGTCGCCGCGCTGCGCATTCCCGGCGGCGCATCGCTGTCGCGCAAGCAGATCGACGACTACGCCGCGCATGCCGCGAAGTTCGGCGCGAAGGGGTTGGCCTACGCGAAGCTTGCCGAAAACGGCGAAGTGACGTCGCCGATCGCCAAGTTCTTCAGCGAGGAGAATTTCGCCGCGTTGCTCAGGCACGTCGGCGCGCAGAACGGCGATATCGTGTTCTTCGGCGCCGGCGGCTACAACAAGGTCAGCGATTTCATGGGCGCGCTGCGCTTGAAGGCCGGCAAGGACTTCAACCTCGTCGCTGCCGGCTGGCGTCCGCTGTGGGTGACGGACTTCCCGATGTTCGAGTGGGACGACGAAGAGAAGCGCTATGTCGCCATCCACCATCCGTTCACCGCGCCGAAGGTGGACGACATCGCCGACCTGCGCAAGCACGCCCGGACGTCGGTGTCGCGTGGCTACGACATGGTGCTCAACGGAAACGAGATCGGCGGCGGTTCGATCCGCATCCACAACCCGAAGATGCAGAGCGCGGTGTTCGAGCTGCTCGGCATCGGTGCCGAGGAAGCGGAGGCGAAGTTCGGCTTCCTGCTTGACGCGCTGAAGTACGGCGCGCCGCCGCACGGCGGCATCGCCTTCGGCATCGATCGCATCGCCGCGCTGATGGCCGGCACCGAATCGATCCGCGACGTGATTCCGTTCCCCAAGACCACGTCGGCGCAGTGCCTGATGACCGGTGCGCCGTCGCCGGTGCCGGACGTGCAGTTGGCCGAAATCCACGTGCAGGTGCGTCCGCAAACTGCAAAGTAATCGCGCCACACTTGCGGCGGCATCCCGCCAACGCCAGCAGAGGAAACCACGATGAGCGAAGCGCCTTTCAACCTGGAATGGGAAGCCCTCGGCAACGAAGGCGGTACCGGTGTCGTCATCAGCCAGCGTGCGCGCGTGTTCGGCGGCTGGCTGGTGCTGGTCGGGCCGTCGCTGGCCTTCGTGCCCGATCCCGAAGGCCGCTGGGACGGCGAAGATTTCGGCGACGAGGACTACGAGTACGAGGAAGGCGAAGAAGGCGGCGAGGACGAAGACGAGTAATCGCCGTTCGTCCTTGCATGCTGATCCGTCGCGCCACGCATGAAGACGCCGCCACGCTGCAAGCGCTGGCGGCGTCCACGTTCACTGAAACCTTCGGCCATCTGTATCCGCCGGAAGACCTCGATTTCTTCCTGCGCGACAGCTACGCGCTGGTGAATTTCGAGCGCGACCTGGCCGATCCGCGCAAGGCGATGTGGCTGCTGCAAACCGATGACGGTCGTGCGCTCGGCCATGCCTTCGCCGGTCCGAACACGTTGCCGCACGCCGATGCGCAAGCGGGCGACGGCGAACTGAAACGCCTGTACCTGCTGCGTGAATGCCACAACGGCGGCTGGGGCGGCAAGCTGTTCGACGTGGCGATGCAATGGCTGCAAAAAGACGGGTCGCGCACGCTCTGGATCGGCGTGTGGTCGCGCAATTTCGGCGCGCAGCGTTTTTACGCGCGTCGCGGCTTCGAGCAAGTCGGCGGTTACGAATTCCCGGTCGGGCGAACGCTCGACGACGAATTCATCCTGCGTCGTGCGCCGCTCAACCTGCGCGCTGGCTGAAGGCCACGCTGCCCAGGATCAACGCGCCGGCCAGCAGCACCGTCCAGGTCAGCGGTTCGCCCAGTACCAGCCACGCCAGCAGTGTGCCGAACACCGGAATCAGGTAGGTCACGGTCGATGCGCGTGCCGGGCCGATGCGCTGGATCAGCCGGTAATACAGCAGATAGGCCAGTCCGGTGCAGACCACGCCCAGTCCCGCCACGCAGCCCCATGCGCGCGCCGGCGGCAGCGCGTGCGGCCAGAAGTGCCACGCCAGCGGTGCCAGCAACAGCGCGCCGGAACCCAGCGTCGCCGCCGCGGCGGCGGCTGGCGGCAAATCGGCCATGTGCCGCTTCACCAGGTTGTAGCCGACGCCGTAGCACAGCGAGGCGGTGGCGCCAGCCAGCGCGGCCGGGCCGACGCTCAGCCCGCCGGCCTTGCCCAGCGCCAGCACCAGCACGCCGATGAAGCCGACCAGCAGCGCGACGGCGCGGCGCGCGCCGATCTTCTCGCCGTAGAACGCGAACGACACCAGCGCGGTGAACAACACCGTCATCGCGTTGGTGACCGCGCCGATCGCCGCCGGCGCGCGCTGCGCCGCCCATGCGAACAGCAAGAACGGCAGCACCGAATTCAACAGGGCGATGCCGGCCAGTACCGGCCAGCGCCGCAGCGGGAACTGCGCCCGCGCCCGCCACAGGAACGGCAGCAGCACCAGCGCACCCAGGGTCAGGCGTACCTCGACCAGCGCCTGCGGCCCGAACGCCGGCGCGGCCACGCGCATGAACAGGAACGAGCAGCCCCAGACGATGCCGAGGAACAGCAGTTCGGCCGATGTGCGCCAGTCGCGACTGGAGGAAAGTGCGGAAGCGGTTGGCGTGGAGTTCATCGGCATGCGCTGGCGGGAGAAGGGACGCGGGCAAGAGTGCCGGCGCGGTTCGCGCCGCGCCATCCGGATCTTGCGTTGCGCTTGCAGCATCCGTTTCCGGAGTGGGCGCGACAAGCGCGTAGTATTGCGGCAAGCCACAAATCTGGTTCATGCCTTGCGATGAAGTTGCGCCCGACCCTGTTGCCCGCGCTGGGCGTGTTTGCCGCCGCCGCGCGCCACCAGAACTTCGCCCACGCCGCCGAGGAACTGCACCTGACCGCCAGCGCGGTCAGCCACCACGTGCGCAAGCTCGAAGCGCAGCTCGGCGCGGTCCTGTTCCAGCGCCATGCGCGCGGCGTGCTGCTCACCGCCGAAGGCCGCCAACTGGCCGATGCCGCCAGCGCCGCGCTGGGCGACATCGCCGCGGTGGCCGCCAACCTGCATCCGCGCGCGGATGCCGTGCCGTTGCGCCTCACCACGCTGCGTTCGTTGTCGTATTGCTGGCTGTTGCCGCGGCTGCCGCGGTTCTGCGCGGCGCATCCGCACGTGCGCCTGGACATCCAGACCGACAGCGCGTTTTCGCGCTTCGAGGAGGGCGGCCCCGATCTCGGCATCCGCTATGGCGAAGGCGTGTGGCCGGGCCTGGCCGTGCAGCATCTGATGGACGACGAGTTGTTCCCGGTGGCCGCACCGGCGCTGGCGCAGAAAACCGGCGTGCGCAGCGAGCGCGACATCGCGGCGTTGCCGCTGCTCGCCGACTTGTCGCCGCAGGGCTGGCGCGACTGGTTCCGCGCCGCCGGCGTGCGCGGGATCGCCTTGCCGCCGATGCACACGTTCAACGACAGCACCGATGTGATGCGCGCGGCGGTGTACGGGGTCGGCGCGGCGCTGGCGCGCACCCACATCGCGCGCCCGTACCTGCAGCGCTACGAACTGGTGCGCCTGCCCGGCCCGGCGTTGCGCGCGCGTTACGCCTACCACATCGTGTACCCCGCGCATCGTCCGCTGAGCCCGGCGGCGATGGCCTTCATCGACTGGCTCAAGCGCGAGGCCGGCGACGAAAACACTCCCTTGCCGAACGAAGCCGGACTTGCATGACTCAACCGCGACGCGTGCTGCTGATCCACGGTCTGCTCAATCGCAGCTTCTGGTTGTGGCCGCTGGCCGTGCGCTTGCGTGAGCTCGGGTTCGAGCCGGATTTCTTTTCCTATTCGAGCCTGCTCGAAGGCTCGGAAGTGGCGGTGCCGAAATTGATCGAACATCTGCGCGAAACCCCGGCCGACGCCATCGTCGGCCACAGCCTCGGTGGCCTGATCGCGCTGGCGGCGCTGCGCGAGGCGCCGGAATTGCAGGTGGCGCGGGTGGTGTGCCTGGGTTCGCCGCTGCGCGGCAGTGCGACCGCGCAGAAGCTGGCCGACAGTTTCTTCGGCCGGCAGCTGCTCGGGCGCAGCGCGGACTTGCTGCTCGAAGGCCTCGGCGAATGGAACGGGCACGCGCAGGCCGGGATGATCGCCGGCGACATCGAACGCGGCATGGGGCGGCTGCTGGCGGGCCTGTCGGCAGCGGGCGACGAGCCTTCCGACGGCACCGTGAACGTGGCCGAGACCCGGCTGCCGGGGCTGGCCGACCACATCGTCATCGGCGCCAGCCATTCCGGGCTGGTGTTCTCGCCGGAAGCGGCGGCGCAGGCCGAGCATTTCCTGCGCGAAGGGCGGTTTTCCCGCGAGCAATGACCCGCCCGCGGCCCGGTTGACGCAGGTCACTGAACGATGGGTTAAAATTTGCACTTCGCAACAAGCCGGCAAAGAGACAAGCATGGGTCGTGGTCCCTCCATCGAAGCGCGCAAGAACGCCAGTGACGCCAAGCGCGGCAAGATTTTCACCAAGATCATCCGCGAGATTTCCGTGGCCGCGCGCAAGGGCGTGCCGGACCCGGCCAACAACCCGGCGCTGCGCACGGCGATCGACAAGGGCCTGTCGCTGAACATGCCCAAGGACACCATCGAGCGCGCGATCAAGAAGGCGACCGGCGAGCTGGAAGGCGTCGAATACGAGGAAATCCGCTACGAAGGCTACGCGCCCGGCGGCGTCGCGGTGATCGTCGATTGCCTCACCGACAACCGCGTGCGCACCGTCGCCGACGTGCGCCACGCCTTCAGCAAGAACGGCGGCAACCTCGGCACCGAAGGCTCGGTGGCCTTCATGTTCAGGAAGCTCGGCGTGGTCACCTTCGGCGCGGGCAGCGACGAGGAGAAGATCACCGAAGCGGCGATCGAGGCCGGCGCCGACGACATCGTGGTCTATCCCGACGACGGCAGCATCGACGTGATCGCCGCGCCGGAATCGTTCGACGAGGTCAAGGCCGCGCTGGAAAAGGCCGGGTTGAAGGCGGAAATCGCCGAGGTGACCTTCCGCGCCGACAACGACGTCAAGGTCGAAGGCGAGGCCGCGCAGCAGGTCGCCAAGCTGCTCGGCTGGCTGGAAGACATGGACGACGTGCAGAACGTGTATTCCAACGCCGAACTCGGCGCCGACGCGTACAAATAAGCGCGCCGCGCAACCCACATGACCCGCATCCTCGGCATCGATCCCGGTTCGCAGCGAACCGGCGTGGGCATCATCGATGTCGATGCCGGCGGACGCACCACGCATGTGCACCATCAGCCGCTGGTGCTGCTTGACGCGGAAGATTTCCCGCAGCGCTTGAAGTTGCTGTTGCAGGGCCTGGGCGGATTGATCGAGCAATACAGGCCCGACGAAGTGGCGATCGAAAAGGTGTTCGTCGGCAAGAGCGCCGATTCGGCGCTGAAACTCGGCCAGGCGCGCGGCACCGCGATCAGCGCGGTGGTCCTGCGCGATTTGCCGGTGCACGAATACGCGGCGAAAGAGATCAAACTGGCGCTGGTCGGAAAGGGCAGCGCGGAGAAAACCCAGGTGCAGCACATGGTCGGCTTGATGCTCAACCTGAAAGGCAAGCTGCAGGCCGATGCCGCCGACGCGCTCGCCGTCGCCATCACCCATGCGCACGTGCGCGCCACCGCCAACCGCATCGGCATCGATGCGCGCGCGGCGTGGAGCCGGAAATGATCGGTCGCCTGCGCGGAATCCTCGCGTACAAGTCGCCGCCGTGGCTGATGGTCGACGTCAACGGCGTCGGCTACGAACTCGAAGCGCCGATGAGCACGATCTACGACTTGCCGGAAGTGGGCCGCGAAGTGGTGCTGTTCACCCATTACGCGCAGAAGGAAGACAGCGTTTCGCTGTACGGTTTCCTGCGCGACAACGAGCGCCGCCTGTTCCGCGACGTGCAGAAAGTCAGCGGCATCGGCGCGAAGATCGCGTTGGCGATCCTGTCCGGCACTTCGGTCGACGGTTTCGCGCGCATGGTCCAGGCCGGCGACACCACGGCGCTGAGCAAGATTCCCGGCATCGGCAAGAAGACCGCCGAACGCATCGTGGTCGAACTGCGCGAACGCATGGACGGTTTCGTCGGCAACGCCTCCGCCGCAACCAATGCCGCGCTGCCCGCCGATCCGCAATCCGAGGCGGTGATCGCCTTGCAGCAACTCGGCTACAAGCCGACCGAAGCCGTGCGCATGGCCGCCGCGGCGACCGCGCCCGGCGACGATGCCGCCCTCATCATCCGCAAGGCGCTGCAGGCAGCGCTGCGCTGAATCCACGACGAACCCGGGTCGATCCGACATCCTCATGTCCAAAGCTTCCTCCAGCGACAACCTTCACGACGGCGGCACGCACGGCGAGCACGGCAAGGGCAGTAGGCTGGGCGGCGTGGTCCTGGCCGCGATCGGCGTGGTGTTCGGCGACATCGGCACCAGCCCGCTGTACACGCTCAAGGAAGCGTTCCTGCCGCATTACGGGCTGAACCCGTCCAGCCACGTCGACGTGCTCGGCCTGCTGTCGCTGATCTTCTGGGCGCTGATGGTCATGGTCACGCTGAAGTACGTGGCGATCATCATGCGCGCCGACAACGAAGGCGAGGGCGGCATCATGGCGCTGATGACCCTGGCCCAGCGCACCCTGCCGGCCGGCTCGAAGTTCGCCTACGCGGTCGGCATCCTCGGCATCTTCGGCGCCTCGCTGTTCTTCGGCGATGGCGTGATCACGCCCGCGGTGTCGGTGCTCGGCGCGATGGAAGGCATCGAAGTGGCCGCGCCGCACCTGGACAAGTTCATCGTGCCGCTGTCGCTGATCGTGCTGGTGATCCTGTTCCTCGGCCAGCGCTTCGGCACCGCGAAGGTGGGCAAGGTGTTCGGCCCGGTGACGCTGCTGTGGTTTTTCGCCATCGCCGCGATCGGCATCGTCAACATCCAGCACGACCCGGAAGTGTTCAAGGCGCTGAACCCGTGGTGGGGCGTGCATTTCTTCGCCAAGCACCACTGGCACGGCGTCTTCATCCTCGGCGCGGTGGTGCTCGCGGTCACCGGCGGCGAGGCGCTGTACGCGGACATGGGCCATTTCGGCAAGACCCCGATCCGCTACGGGTGGTATTGCGTGGTGCTGCCGGCGTTGATGCTCAATTATCTCGGCCAGGGCGCGCTGGTGTTGAGCGATCCGAACGCGGTGCAGAACCCGTTCTACATCGGCATCCCGCAGTGGGCGCTGTACCCGATGATCGTGCTGGCGACGCTGGCGGCGATCATCGCCTCGCAGGCGGTGATCACCGGTGCGTTCTCGGTCGGCCGCCAGGCGATGCAGCTCGGCTACATCCCGCGCATGCTGATCCGCCACACTTCGCGCGACACCATCGGCCAGATCTACGTGCCGGGCATCAATTACCTGCTGATGGTGCTGGTGCTGGTGCTGGTGGTGACGTTCCGCAGTTCGACCAACCTGGCCTCGGCCTACGGCGTGTCCGTGTCCGGCACGATGCTGATCGACACCCTGCTGCTGGCGCTGCTGGCCAAGGCGACGTGGACCCGCGCGCGCTGGTGGGTGTTGCCGGTCTGCTTCCGCGTGATGGTGATCGACGTCGGCTTCCTGGTCGCCAACGGCGCCAAGTTCTTCGACGGCGCGTGGTTCCCGCTGGTGATGGGCGTGCTGGTGTTCATCCTCTTGCGTACCTGGCGCCGCGGCCGCGAACTGCTGCACGAGGAAATCCGCAAGGACGGCATCCAGCTCGACACCTTCCTGCCCGGCCTGATGCTGGCGCCGCCGGTGCGGGTGCCGGGCACGGCGGTGTTCCTCACTGCCGACAAGAACGTGGTGCCGCACGCGATGCTGCACAACCTCAAGCACAACAAGGTGCTGCACGAGCGCAACGTGTTCCTCACCGTGGAAACGCTCAACGTGCCGTACGCGCCGCAGGGCAAGCGGTTGAAGATCGCCGCGATCGGCGACGAGTTCTACCGCGTGGTGATCAAGTTCGGCTTCATGGAAACCCCGGACGTGCCGCAGGCGCTGCTGTACAGCTGCGACGTCGACGGCCCGTTCTTCGATCCGATGGACACCACCTTCTTCGCCAGCCGCGAGACCATCGTCGCCAGCGCGCACCGCGGCATGCCGGTGTGGCGCGACAAGATCTTCGCGCTGATGCATCGCAACGCCGCGCCGGCGACGGGCTTTTTCCGCATTCCCGGCAACCATCTGGTCGAACTGGGTTCGCAGGTGGAAATTTGATGGCCCGCGTTTCCCGCGAAAGGAATGGACATGCATAACTTCTGGCACGCACACGGGCTGCTGTTCCTGGTGTTCATCACGCTCTTCCCGCGGTTGACGCTGCTGTTCTCGTCGGTGGCCACGGGCGGTTGGCTGTGGTGGCTGGGCTGGCTGGCCGCACCGCGCCTGCTGGTGGCGATCCTCGCGACCACGGCCTATTGGCACACCAATCCAGTGTTGGTGGTGATTGCCTGGTTCGTTGCTTTCAGCGGCGAATCCGCCGAAAAGGCGACGGTCCTGCGCCGCAAGCGCTGATGCGCTCGCTCAATGCATCGGGACGCCGGTTCGCGTTTCCGCCATAATTCGCCAATGACCGACGACCGCCTCATCGCTGCCAGCGCGACCCGCGAGGACGACGCGCTGGATGCGAGCATCCGCCCGAAGAAACTGGCCGACTACCTTGGCCAGCAGCCGGTGCGCGAGCAGATGAGCATCTACATCGAGGCGGCCAGGCAGCGCGGCGAGGCGCTCGACCACGTGCTGATCTTCGGCCCGCCGGGGCTGGGCAAGACCACGCTGTCGCACGTGATCGCCAACGAACTCGGCGTCAACCTGCGCGTCACCTCCGGGCCGGTGATCGAGAAGGCCGGCGACCTCGCCGCGCTGCTCACCAACCTGCAGCCGCACGACGTGCTGTTCGTCGACGAAATCCATCGCCTTTCTCCCGTCGTGGAAGAAGTGCTGTACCCGGCGATGGAGGATTTCCAGATCGACATCATGATCGGCGAAGGCCCGGCGGCGCGCTCGATCAAGCTCGACCTGC
>JAATFG010000022.1 GCA_015655355.1 Lysobacterales bacterium | reverse complement strand
GGCCGCAACGACGTCGGCCGCGTCTCGCAGGCCGGCAGCGTCGAAGTCGGCGAGCGCTTCGTGATCGAGCGCTACAGCCACGTGATGCACATCGTCAGCGAAGTCACCGGCACGCTGAAGGACGGCCTGAACTACATGGACGTGCTGCGCGCGACCTTCCCCGCCGGCACGGTCAGCGGCGCGCCGAAGATCCGCGCGCTGGAAGTGATCCGCGAGCTGGAGCCGATCAAGCGCAACGTCTATGCCGGCAGCATCGGCTACATCGGCTGGCACGGCGATGCCGACACCGCCATCGCGATCCGCACCGCGGTGATCAAGGACGGCAAGCTGCACGTGCAGGCCGGCGCCGGCATCGTCTACGACTCCGACCCGGAAAAGGAATGGGACGAGACGATGAACAAGGGCCGCGCGCTGTTCCGCGCGGTGGCGCAGGCGGCGAAGGGTTTGTAATTGCATCGTCGCAATATTCGACCGGAGGGGAAACCGATGAAAAGCGTTCTTGCGGTTGCAGTCGGAGTGCTGCTGGTTGTCGGCAACGTGCGCGCGCAGGCGGGTGGAACACCGTTCATTGCCGTGCATGGCGAAGCCAAGGCCGACGTGGTGCCGGACGTGTTTCCGGTCGAACTGACCTTGAAGGAAACCAGCACCGATGCCGCTGCCACGCAGGCGAAGATCGAAACGCTGGCGAAGAACATCCTGGCCATCACCGGCAAGATGCAAGTCGCCGATGGCGACACCACGGTGTCCAACCTCGACATTTCGCCCGAGTACAAATACGACGGAAATACCGAAAAGCAGGTGTTTCTCGGTAACACCTACCAGCGCGAGATCAGGATCAAATTCCACTCGTTGCCGAAATTGAATGAATTCATCACGGCTTTGCCGCAATCCGCGGCACTGGGAATCCAAACCAGCGAATTCGAGACGTCCAAGGCGGATGAATTGCGCCGTGAGTTGCTGCAAAGCGCGATTGCCAATGCGAAGCGAACTGCCGAGGCGATGGCCAATGGCGTCGGACGCAAGCTGGGTGCCGTGCAGAACATCTCCAATGAAGGGCTAAACATCACGTATTCGCAAAGTCTCGAAGCGGTCACGGTGATGGGCTCGCTTGCGCCAGCAAAAATGCTGGGTGCACCTGCGCCGCCACCTCCACCGCCGCCTGCCGTATTGCGCGAAGGCAAGATCACGCTCGATCAGGACGTTTACATCGTCTATGCACTGGATTGAATTGTGACGCGCATCGCGCGCGCGTTTGAGCGCGGTGATGCGCGCATTTGCATGTGCAAATGTGCACATGTGAACCGATCATGTCGGCGCACATTACCGAAGTTTCATGTTGCGGCAACGCGAGGGTGAGACGGGCAGGCGCAACCTGTCTGTGCGCCGGGACATCGCCCGGTCGTCCAACACCTCAACAGGAGTTCCTCATGATCGTTCGCAACGCCCTGATCGCCCTGGCCATGACTGCCGTCGCCGGCACCGCTTTCGCCGCCGCCCCGCAGACCGCCCCGGCTTCGGCCACCCCGGCTGCCACCGACAGCGCCACCCCGGCGAAGGCCAAGGCGCACACCGCCAAGAAGCACAAGACGCACAAGAAGGCCGTCGCGAAGAAGGCCGCCGCCCCGGCGACCGACAGCACCGCGACCCCGGCGCAGTAATGCCGCCGGTGGCGTGAATGCGGTGCCCTCGCGCACGCATTCGCGCACCGCGCAACGAGACCCCGTCGCAGGCGACTGCGGCGGGGTTTATGCTTTCACGGCTTTGATGTACCGGATTTTGCCGCATGCGCGTGCTGTTGATTGAAGACGATCCCGAAACCGCCGCTTTCATCGCCAAGGGCTTGCGCGAGGACGGCCATGGCGTCGATCACGCGTCCGATGGCAAGCAAGGCTTGTTCCTCGCCACCACCGAAACCTTCGATGCGATCGTGCTCGACCGCATGCTGCCGCTGCTCGACGGCATGGTCGTGCTGCAGACCTTGCGCGGCGCCGGCAACCACACGCCGATCCTGCTGCTCAGCGCCCTGGCCGACGTCGATCATCGCGTCGCCGGCTTGCGCGCCGGCGCCGACGACTACCTGGTCAAGCCGTTCGCGTATTCCGAACTGAGCGCGCGCCTGGACGGCATCGCCCGCCGCGCGCGCAGCGGCGACGAAGGCCGCGAAGCCACCCGATTGCGCGTGGACGACCTCGAAATCGACCTGCTCGCGCGCGAAGTGAGGCGCGCGGGCAGGAAGATCGAACTGCAGCCGCGCGAGTTCCGCCTGCTCGAATACCTGATGCGCCAGCACGGCCGCGTGGTGACGCGCACGATGCTGCTTGAATCGGTATGGGACTACCACTTCGATCCGCAGACCAACGTGATCGACGTGCACATCAGCCGCCTGCGCCAGAAGATCGACCAGGGCTTCGCCAAGCCGCTGCTGCACACCGTGCGCGGCGCCGGCTACCGGCTGGGCGAGTGAAGCGGGCGATGGAACTGTTGCCGCGTTCGACCAGTGCGCGCCTTGCGCTGGCGGTGTCGATCTCGTTCCTGTTCGGCTTCGTGCTGCTCGGCGTCGGCGTGTACCTCACCGTGTCGACCCTGCTGCTGGAGAGCACGCGCGAACTGGTGCGTGCCGACGCGGCGGGCCTGGTACAGGTCTGGCACGACAGCGGGCGCAACGGGTTCGCCGCGGAAATCAGCGATCGCGCCGACGATGCCGACGATCCGAACGCGGTCTACCTGTGGGTGCCGCTGCATGGCAAGCCGGTCGGCAGCTACGACGCGATGCCGGTGAATTCCAATGGCCCGAAGTGGGTGCAGTACATGGACACCGACGACGACGGCCACCACCAGCGCGTCGTCGCCGAGCTGCTGCGCTTGCCCGATGGCAGCACGCTGCTGGTCGGCCAGCACCGCGACGCGCAGGACCGGTTCCTGCGCTTGATGCAGGATGCGGCGCTGGCTGCGCTGCTGGTCGCGGTGCTGCTCGGCGCACTGGTTGGTTGGTTGACGTCGCTGTGGGTATCGCGGCGCCTGCGCGCGCTCGACCGCACCGCCGCGCGCGTCGGTGCCGGCGAACTGGCGCTGCGGGTGCCGCTGGACGGCAGCGACGACAGCTTCGACCGCCTCGCCTGGCGCTTCAACGCGATGCTCGACCGCATCGAGGAACTGCTCGATGGCGTGCGTCACGCCACCGACCATATCGCGCACGATCTGCGCACGCCATTGACGCGCCTGCGCAACCGCCTCGACGAATTGCGTCGCCGGCACCGCGACGCAAGCGAGGACGACGTCGATCGCACTGCGCTGGACGCGGCGGTCAGTGAAACCGACAAGCTGCTGCAGGCGTTCGGCGCGCTGCTGCGGCTGTCGCGGATCGAGTCCTCGAAGCGGGCGCAGGACGAGCCGGTGATCGCGCTGGACGAAGTGGTCGCCGACGCGGTCGAGCTGTACACGCCCAGCGCCGCCGAGCGCGGCATCCACGTCGCCGCGGATCTGGCGCCGTGCAAGCTGCGCGGCGACCGCGACCAGTTGTTCCAGCTCACCGTCAACCTGCTCGACAACGCGCTGAAATACGCGCCGGAGCACAGCGTCGTCGGCGTGTCGTTGCAGGCCGATGGCGAACACGTGGTGTTGCAGGTCGACGATGCCGGCGCCGGCATCCCCGAAGCCGACCGCGAGCGCGTGTTCGACCGCTTCCAGCGCCTCGAAGCGCATCGCGGCTCGCCCGGCATCGGCCTCGGCCTGAGCCTGGTGCGCGCGATCGCGCGCCGCCATGGCGGCCGCGTGGCCTTGCTCGACCGTCATCCTGGTTTGCGTGTGCGCGTGCTGCTGCCGCCGGCCTGAACCGCGCACGCGATCGCCGGCAGGCTACAATTCGGCGATGAAAACCTACAGTTTCTGCAACGATTACAGCGAAGGCGCGCACCCGCGCCTGTTGCAGGCGCTGGCCGCGGCCAGCAACGAACAGAACACCGGTTACGGCCTCGACAAGCACAGCGCGCGCGCGGCGCAGCTGATCCGCGCGCGGCTTGGCGGTGTCGATGCCGACGTGCATCTGCTGGTCGGTGGCACGCAGACCAACCTGGTGTCGATCGCCGCGTTCCTGCGCCCGCACCAGGCCGCGATCGCCGCACACAGCGGCCACATCGCCACCCATGAAACCGGCGCGATCGAGGCAACCGGGCACAAGGTGCTGACCGCGCATGCCGGCGACGGCAAGCTGACGCCGGCGCTGATCGATGAAGTGCTGCGCGCGCACGGCGACGACGAGCACATGGTGCAGCCGAAGCTGGTCTACGTCTCCGACAGCAGCGAAGTCGGCACGATCTACACGAAAGCGGAATTGCAGGCGCTGTCGGCATCCTGCAAACAGCGTGGTTTGCTGCTGTTCCTCGATGGTGCGCGCCTCGGTTCCGCGCTGATGGCGCAGGGCAACGACCTGGCCCTGGCCGACATCGCCGCGCTGGTCGATGCGTTCTACATCGGCGGCACCAAGAACGGCGCGCTGTTCGGCGAAGCGCTGGTGGTGTGCAACCCGGCGTTGAAAACCGATCTGCGTTATCTGATCAAGCAGCGCGGCGCGATGCTGGCCAAGGGCGCGGTGCTCGGCGCGCAGTTCGCGGCCTTGTTCGAGGATGCGCTTCCAGGCGACGCGTTGTTCTTCGAGCTGGCGCGGCATGCCAATGCGCAGGCGGCCCGGCTGCGCGATGCGTTGCATGCGATGGGCATCGGATTCCTCGCCGATTCGCCGACCAACCAGCTGTTCCCGATCTTCCCGCGCGAGGCGCTGGAAAGGATCGAAGCGCGCTACGACTTCCACCGCTGGACGGAACTGGCCGATGGCCGCATCGGCGTGCGCCTGGTCACTTCGTGGGCGACCCGACCCGAGGCGGTGGATGGCTTCATCGCCGACGCGCGCGCCGCGCTCAGCGCGCCCGCCATTCCAGCGTGAACCATGCCGCGTGCGTCTGCCGCGGCTCCAGGCGCAGTGACGGCAGCAGGTTGAACGCGTCCGGCGGGCCGGACTGCGGTTCGACGCAAGTGGTTGCGGCCGGCGCGTCGTAGACCACCCAGTGCTCGCAGCCGGACGACAGCCGCAAGGTTTGCCCGCCGCGTTCGAGCAACGCCGCATCGTGGTTGACGAAGCAATCGTCCCACGGCTCCGGCGTCGGCGCGGACAGCGGCAGCACCGCGATGCCCTCGGCGTCGCGCGGATACATGCCGCGCGGATGGAAGTCGAGGCGTTCGGGCTTGAGGAACCACGGATGCCAGCCGATCACCGGCTGCGGCATCGCGCGTTCGCCCGCGGTCACCGACAGAGCGAGATGCAACGCGTCGCCGCGCACTTCGATGCGCTGCTGCGCCGTGCCGCCGAACGGCCAGCGTTCGTCTTCGGGCAATGGCAGCGACAGCGCGAGGTGTGTGTCCGAATGCGCGTCGATTCGCCATGGCGCGATGTAGCCGATGCCGTGGATCGCATGTCCGCCCAGGCCCGGCGGCAATTGCCGCTCGATGCCATCGAACGCGAACTTGCCGTGGCGCACGCGCCCGCTCCACGGCAGCATCGGGTAGCTGCCCCAGGCGATCGCCGCGGCGTTGTCGCCGCGATGCGACGACAACCAATCCATGCCGTCGAACGCGACCTGCGCGATGCGCCCGCCGGCCTGCGGCGCGACGTCCACGCGCAGGCGCGCGTTGCCGATGCGCAGCAGCGGGCCCGGCGCAAGCGGCTGCAACGCGAGGTCAACCACCGTAGGGCTCGGTATACGGATGCAGGGTGACGATGCGGCCATCGGCGTCGTACTTCAGCTCGGCGACCTTGATGTTGCGCAGGTGGGTGATGCCGCCGGACAAGGTGCTGTCGTGGTAGTACAGCCACCACCTGCCTCCGAATTCGACGATGGAGTGGTGCGTGGTCCAGCCGATCACCGGGGTCAGGAGCTGCCCGCCGTAGGTGTACGGGCCGTACACGTTGTCGCTGGTCGCGTAGCACAGCAAATGCGTGTTGCCGGTCGAGTACGACAGGTAGTACTTGCCGGCGTACCTGTGCAGCCACGGGCCCTCGAAATAGCGGCGCGCATGGTCGCCGGCGCGCAGCGGCACGCCGTGTTCGTCGAGGATGACGATTTCGCGCACCTCTTCGGCGAACTGCCTCATGTCCCCGCTCAACTTCGCGATGCGCGGGCCGAGCGCCGGTTCGTCGTCCGCCGGTTCCGCGTGCTTCGCATCGAACGCGTTGTCGCGATAACCCTGCAACTGGCCGCCCCACAGGCCGCCGAAGGCCATGTAGTGCGCGCCATCGTCGTCGCGCAGCACGCAGGGGTCGATCGAATAGCTGCCTTTGATCGCTTCAGGTTCGGCGACGAACGGGCCTTCGGGCCTGTCGCCGATGGCGACGCCGATCCGGAAGATGCCGTCGCCGCGCTTGGCCGGGAAATACAGGTAGTACTTGCCGTCCTTCGCTGCCGCGTCCGGCGCCCACATCTGCGAAGCGGCCCACGGCACGTCGTCGATGTGCAATGCGACGCCGCAATCGACGGCTTCGCTTTCCGGCGTGTCCTGGCGGAACACGTGGTAGTCCTGCATGCAGAAGTGGCTGCCGAGGTCGTCGAACGCCACGCCGCCGTCGATGTCGTGCGAGGGATAGAGGTAGACCTTGCCGTCGAACACGTGCGCCGACGGGTCGGCGGTGTAGAGATGCGAAACGAGCGGCCTGGAAATCGCCTTGTCGCTGAGTCGCTTCAGCAGGGCTTGATCGAATTCGGGTTCTGCCATGTGCGTGGTTCTTGGGTTGCGTGGGGGAGGTTGCGGGTTACTTGGCGGCGCGGCGCGCGGCGAGTTCGTGTTCGATGAGGGTTTCGGTCTTCTTGTCGATCTGGTGGAAGAACAGCAGGCCGACGCCGAGCAGGAACGGAACCGAGCAATACACGCTGATCGACAACTGGATGCCGTGCACGGCCTGCGCCGATTGCACGGCCAGGTCCGGGTTGTAACCGTAGTGGGCGAGGATCGCCGCGACCAGCGCGCCGCCGATGCTCAGGCCGAGCTTGAGGCCGATCAGGATCGCCGAGAACACGATCGCGGTGGCGCGGCGGCCGTTCTTCCATTCCGACCAGTCGGCGACGTCGGCGACCATCGCCCACAGCAGCGGCGTGGTGATGCCGTAGAAGAAGCCGTGCAGCATGTACGACAGCACCACCAGCCCGACCGACTGCGGCGAGTAGAAGCGGAACGCGAGCAGCAGCAAGGTGGACAGGAACAGCGCCGCGGCGAACACGTCGCGCTTGCCGAAGCGGTCGGCGAGTCGCTTCGAGAAACCGATGCCGATGATCATGCAGACGATGCCGCCGGCGCTGAAAAGGCTGTAGGCCGAGGTCGGCGAATCCTTCGGCCACTGGAATTCGGTCAGGCCGATGCCGGTGAGCGCGTGGTTGAGGCCGGCGATGAAGGCGTTGAAGCCGATGTGCTGCAGGAACGATGCGAGCGAGGCTTCGTCGAGGTAGTACTTGAAGTAATACACGTACATGCCGCCCTTCAACGCGAGGTTGATGAAGACGAGCACGGTGAGGGTCAGCATCAGCAGCCACGGCCGGTTCTTCGCCAGGTCGGCGAGGTCCTGGCGGACCGAGGTGTTCTGTTCCGCTTCCGGCACCACGCGTTCCCTGGTGGTGAAGAAGCTGACCAGGAAGAACACGCTGCCGGCAATGGCGAACAGCAGCATGGTGTGCTCGAAGCCGCGTGCCTTGTCGCCGCCGCCGAGGATCAGCACCAGCGGCAGCAGCAATACCTGGATCACGAACTGGGCGATCATCACCGCGACGAAGCGGTAGCTGGACATGCTGTTGCGTTCGGCCATCGAGCCGGTGATGACGCCGCTCAGCGCCGAATACGGCAGGTTGTTGGCGATGTACACCGCCATCAGCAGCGTATAGGTCGACAGTGCGTACACGACCTTGCCGTGCGCGCCCAACTGCGGCGTGGTGAAGGCCAGCAGCGAGAGCACGCCGAACGGAATCGCGGTCCACAGCAGCCACGGCCGGAACTTGCCCCAGCGCGTGCGGGTGCGGTCGGCGACCAGGCCCATGATCGGGGTGAACACGAACGCGCCGAGCAGGCCGCCGACCGCGATCACCGTGCTCGCGGTGTTCGCCGGGATGCGGTAGACGTCGGTGTAGAAGAAGGCCAGGAACGAGACGAAGGTCTGGAAGATCAGGTTGGCGGCGAGGTCGCCGAGGCTGTAGCCGATCTTTTCGACCACCGATAATTTTTCCGGATTGCTGTTCATGGCCTGCTTTTGGAGTGGGGGTAAACATGCAACGGCCCGCCCGTGCTTTGCGCATCGGGCGGGCCGGGGTGGTTGCCCACCGAGATTACAACATCGACTGCATCAGAACGTGCCGCGGATGCCCAGCGTGACGGTGCGCCCCGGCTGGTAGAACTTGTCGACCATGTTGTCCGTGCCGAAGTAGTTCAGGATCGGCTGGTTGTTCAAGTTCGTCACGTCGAGGGTGATCTGCGGGTGGCTCGGCAGGCCCTTGAGCGTGTAGCTCGCCGACAGGTCCATCTGGCCGCGGTCGGCGCCGTAGTACGAGGCCCACGGGATGCTGTTCTGGTTGTTGCCTGAACCCTGCGCACCCTGCATCCAGTTGTACGACAGGCGCACCGACGCACCGTAGTTTTCCCAATACAGCGTCGAGTTCCACATCTTCGGCGAGATGCCGTAGACGTTGCCGGCCAGCGCCGAGGAGTCGTGGCCTTCGGTGGTCAGGTCGATCTTGGTGTAGTTGGCCATGATGCCCAGACCGTTGAGCACGAAGCTCAGCGGCTGCACCCAGCCCAGTTCCCAGCCGCGCACGTTCAACTGGGCGTTGGCGTTGACCTGCTGGGTCACGTCGACCTTGAAGTTGTCGTAGCCGCCGTTGGAGTTGACTTGCGTCAGCTGCTCCGGGGTCAGCTGGTCGATCGTCACGCCCATCTGCGCCAGCGTGAGCTGGCTGGTGCCAGCGTAGGTGTAGCCGTCGAGGCGCTTGTTGAAGAAGTCCACCGAGACGTAGCCTTCCTGCCCGGTGTACCACTCGCCGCCGAGATCGAAGTTGGTCGAGATGTACGGCGCCAGGTTCGGGTTGCCCTGGGTCGCGCGATCCGCGCCGATGCCGGTGAAGGTGGTCGCCGGCAGCATCGCGCTCGGGTTCGGCCGGGTCATCGTCTTGCTGACGGACGTGCGCAGCACCACGTCCCTGGCCACGTCCCACGCCGCGCTGAACGACGGTAGCCATTCGCTGTACGTGCTGCCCAGGTTCTGCCACTGGCGCACGCCGCCGAGGGTGACCGGGCCGCTGATGGTCTGGTCGGTGCCGGCCCAGCGCACGCCGCCGTTGATGCGCAGTTCGCGGCCCAGCACGTCGTTGGCCAGGTTGAACTCGATGTACGCGGCGCGGTTGTCTTCGTTGAAGCTACCGGTGTTGGCGACGTTGTTGGTCGAGCCGGATTCCGGCGCGTTGTCGCTGTAGTACTGGTAGTTGGTGTCGGACATGAACTTGTCGAAATCCGCCGTGATGAAGCCGGACGGGCCAGGCGTCAGGTAGTTCGCCAAATCCGCGTTGGAGATCTGCGAGAACACGTAGTTCTGCCAATCGGCGCTGTTGTCGAAGCCCTGGATGCGGCGGTAGTTGCTGTCGAACGAGAAGCCGACCTTGACGTTGTTCTTGTCGTCGTCGCCGAACTGCAGGTCGGCGCGCGCGTTCGAGGTCTTGGTCAGGCGGTGCTCGTTCTGCACGTTGACGCGGCCGTTGCCGGTCGGATCCTGGAAGAACCAGCCGGCGTTCGGGTCGTTCAGGTCGAGGCCGTCGGTGCTGAAGGTCGGCATGCCGTTGGTGTTGGAGTACTGCACCGTGGTGAACGGCGACATCACCAGGATCGTCGGCGATTCGCGGCGCAGCCAGCTGCGGCTGGTGCCGAGGTTCACGTCGAGGCGGATCTTCTCGTCGTCGAACAGGAAGGTCGCGCCCGGGTCGATCTGCCAGTACTGCGCGGTTTCGACGTACGGGCGGGCTTCGAGGAAGAACTGCGCGTTGGTCAGCGTGGCGCTGGTGACCACGCCGTTCTTGTCGACCTGCATGTTGATCGGGATCGCGCCGTTGGCGTTGTTGTTGCGCATCTGCAAGTCCATGTCGATGCGCTGGTTGGTGTTGTGGGACTTGGTGTACAGGTAATCGACCCAGAAGTGCGCGTTGTCGCTCGGGCGCCATTCCAGCGAACCGAGGTAGGAATCGCGGTCGCGGTTGCCGCTCATGTAGACCGGGCGCGGCAGGTACGGCACCAGCGCATCGCCGATCTGGCCGGTGCTCAAGCCCGGGTTGTGCGCCTTCAGCCAGGCCGCGTCGATGGTTTCGCCCGGGGTCAGGCCGGCGGCGCGGGTGGCGGCGTTGTCCGGCACCACGTCGGGGATGCGCCAGCGGTTCGACGACGGATCGCGGCCACAATCGCCAGTGTCGCACTGTACCGCGGTCAGGCCCGGATCGACCCAGCCGCCGTTGCCGTCTTCCCAGCTGTCCTGCGCCATCTTGCTGCGCTTGATCGAAACGCCGAGCAGCGCGCCGAAGGTGCCGGAGGAATTGGTCCAGCTGCCGATGATCGTGCCTTGCGGAGTGACCTTGTCGACGTTGCTGTTGTCGGAACCCTGCAGCGAATAGGTCAGGTGCGTGCCCGGGTTGTCGAACGGACGCTGGTTGCGCATGTCGACCACGCCGGCCGCGCCGCCTTCGAGCAGGCTGGCCTTCGGCGACTTGTAGACGGTCAACTGGTTGAAGAACTCGGTCGGGAACATGTTCAGGTCGACTTCGCGGTTCTGGTTGGTCGCATCCAGGCCAATGGACGCGGTCGCCACCGAATTGCCGTTGATCGTGGTCTTGGTGAAGCTGTTGGGCAGGCCGCGGATGGCGATGTTCAGGCCGTCGCCGGTGACGTCGCGGTTGAGCTGGATGCCGGGGATGCGCTGCAGCGACTCGGCGATGTTGGTGTCCGGGAACTTGCCGATGTCTTCGCTGAAGATCGAGTCGGTGAAGCCGGTGCTGTCGCGCTTGGCCTGGGTCGAGTATTCGAGGCTGTGGCGGAAACCGGTGACCGAGATGCGGTCGAGGTTGGTGGCGGCCTGCTGCGTGTCGGCGGATTGCGCGGGCTGGGCTTGCACCGGTTGCGCCTGTGCGGCGGTCTGGTCCTGGGCGAAGGCCTGCATGGACAGGCCGAGCAGGGCAAGGCCGAGCGCGTGCGACAGCGCGGTTTTCGAGAACTGGTTTTTCATGGGCGTGTTTTTCACCGTACTCCCCTCCCGTTTCTGGTGATGGATTGGAAAAGACATCGATGTGATTGGGCTGCGACTTCGCATTGCGTGGATGGGTTTTGCAAAGTGCGCGAAAGGTAGCGCTAACATCAGGAGTTCACACGCTGCACGGCAACATGAATGTGACAAGACATGCCATTTGCGCGGTGCGCGTGCAACTTTGGTCGGATGTACGCATGCGAATGGCGTGGACTGGTTCCGGTGATGTAGCTGGTAGCGCTACCATCCAGATATGGATTCCATCGTTCCCGCGTCGGGCGCCAGTCCCGGCAATTTCCGCTGGCGCGTCTGCGCGATGCTGCTGGCGGCGACCACCCTCAACTACGTCGATCGCCAGGTGCTGGGCGTGCTCGCGCCGTTCCTGCAAACCCGCTTCGGCTGGAGCGAGGTGCAGTACAGCCACATCGTCATCGCCTTCCAGGCCGCGTATGCCATCGGCCTGCTCGGTGCGGGCGCGGTGATCGACAGGCTCGGCACGCGCATCGGCTATGCCTTGTCGATCGGCGTGTGGTGCGTTGCGGCGATGTCGCATTCACTGGCCGCCGGCGTGGCCAGCTTTGCCGCGGCGCGGTTCGCGCTCGGCCTCGGCGAGGCGGGCAATTTTCCGGCGGCGATCAAGGCGGTGGCCGAATGGTTCCCGCAACGCGAGCGCGCACTGGCCACGGGGATCTTCAATTCCGGCTCGAACATCGGCGCGATCGTGGCGCCGATGCTGGTGCCGGTGGTCGCGGCGAAGTGGGGCTGGCAGGCGGCGTTCCTGTGCACCGGCGCGCTCAGCGCGATCTGGCTGGTGACGTGGCTGCTCACCTATCGCACCCCCGGCCAGCAACCGAAACTGTCCGCCGCCGAGCGCGCGTACATCGGCGCCGAACCGCCGGCGCCGCGCGTGCGCGTGCCGTGGCTCGCGCTGCTGCGCCATCGCCAGGCATGGGCCTTCGCCGCGGCGAAATTCCTCACCGATCCGATCTGGTGGTTCTTCCTGTTCTGGCTGCCGAAATTCCTGCATGCCGAATACGGCCTGTCGCTGCTGCAGCTCGGCTTGCCGCTGATCGCGATCTTCGTCGCCGCCGATGCCGGCAGCATCGCCGGCGGCTGGCTGGCCGGGCGTTTCATCAAGCTCGGCTGCAGCGCCAACCGCGCGCGCAAGACCGCGATGCTGATCTGCGCGCTGATGGTGATGCCGGTGATCTTCGCCGCGAAGGCGAACCAACTGTGGCTGGCGGTGTTGCTGATCGGCATCGCCACCGCTGGCCACCAAGGCTGGTCGGCGAACGTGTACACGCTCACCTCGGACCTGTTCCCGCGCCGCGCGGTGGCGTCGGCGGTGGGCATCGGCGGTTTCGCCGGCGCGATCGGCGGCATGCTGATTTCGACCTTCGTCGGCTTGTTGTTGCAGGCCACCGGCAGCTATGTGCCGGTGTTCGTGATGGCCGGCTCGATGTACCTGATCGCCTTGCTCGTGGTGCACCTGCTGGTGCCGAAGCTGCAGCCGGCGAACCTTGACCTTTGATCGACACGATATCCTCGGGAGGGATCGCCATGCGCAAGACCGGAATCGCCGCAATGCTAATGCTGTTGCTGGCACTGTCCGCACCATTCGCCACGCACGCGCAGACGGCGCAGGAACGACAACCGATTGCCGCCGGCCAGTCGAAATTCCTCGGCAGCACCTACAGCGCTTTGCAATCGCAGGATTTCGCGCAGTACTGGAACAAGCTCACGCCGGAGAACGCCGGCAAATGGGGCAGCGTCGAAGCCGTGCGCGGCCAGTTCGACTGGAGCCGGCTCGACGAGGCGTATCGCTTCGCCAGGTCGCACGGCATCCTGTTCCACCTGCACGTGCTGGTCTGGGGCCAGCAGCAGCCGGAATGGATGCGCAAGCTGCCGGCCGCGGAACAACGCAAGGAAATCGAAAAGTGGTTCGACGCCGCCGCGGCGCGCTATCCCGATGCCGATTTCGTCGAAGTGGTCAACGAACCGCTGCAGCATCCGCCGAAGGGCCGCAAGAAGGACAGCGGCAACTACATCGAGGCGCTCGGCGGCAACGGCGCGAGCGGCTGGGACTGGATCCTCACCGCCTTCCGCATGGCGCGCACGCGCTTCCCGAACGCCAGGCTGCTGATCAACGACTACAGCATCCTCAACGTGGCGAAGGACACCGCGCGTTACCGCGGCATCGTCGAACTGCTGCACAAGGAAAACCTGGTCGACGGCATCGGCCTGCAGGAACACGCGTTCGAGACGTACAAGGTGCCGACCGCGACGCTGAAGGCCGACCTCGATGCGCTGGCCTCGACCGGCGTGCCGATCTACGTCACCGAGATGGACGTGGATGGCAAGGACGATGCGGCGCAACTGGCCGAATACCAGCGCCTGTTCCCGCTGTTCTGGACGCACCCGGACGTCAAGGGCGTGACCTTGTGGGGCTTCCGCCCCGGCCTGTGGCGCGACAAGCGGGGCGCGTACCTGATCGACAAGCAAGGCAGGGAGCGTCCGGCACTGACCTGGCTGCGCAGTTACGTCGCCGGCGAGGGAGAGGCGAAATGAGAGCGCTGCGCATCGGCGTCGCCGCGTTCGCCTTGCTGGCGAGCTTCGCCGCGCAGGCCGCGGACGATTGCATGCAGCCGGCTGCGGTGTGTGTGAACGCAAGCGCGAACGCATTGGCGTTGATCGATCACGGTGCGCCGCTGCCGATCCTCGCCGACGGCGCCGATTTCCCCGGCGTGCTGCGCGCCGCACGCGACGTGCAAGCCGACCTGTCGCACGTCGCCGGCCACGATGCGGCGTTTTCCGTCGATGCGAAAACCAGGGCGAAAACCGCGATCATCGTCGGCACGCTCGGCAAGAGCGCGCGCATCGACAAAATCGTGCGCGACAAGCACATCGACGCGCACGGCGTACGGGGCGTGTGGGAAGGCTATCTGCTGCAGGTCGTGGACCAGCCGGAGCCGGGCATCGACCGCGCGCTGGTCGTCATCGGCGCCGACAAGCGCGGCACGATCTTCGGCCTGTACGAACTTTCGCGCCGCATCGGCGTGTCGCCGTGGCAATGGTGGGCCGACGTGCCCGTCGCGCATCACGATGCGCTGTACGCCGCGCCCGGTCGTTTCATCGATGCGCCGCAAGTCAAATATCGCGGCATCTTCATCAACGACGAAGACCCCGCGCTCGGCGGATTGATGCAGGCGAAGTTCGGTGGCCCGAACCAAGATTTCTACGCGCACGTGTTCGAGCTGATCCTGCGCCTGAAGGGCAACCTGCTGTGGCCGGCGATGTGGGGCCGCGCGTTCTTCGACGACGATCCGCAGAACCCGAAGCTTGCCGACGAATACGGCGTGGTCATCGGCACTTCGCACCACGAACCGATGATGCGCGCCAACATCGAGTGGCGGCGCTACGGCAAGGGCGCGTGGGATTACACCCAGAACGCCGACGCGTTGCGCGATTTCTGGCGCAAGGGGATCGAACGCATGGGCAGCGACGAAAGCCTCGTCACCGTTGGCATGCGCGGCGACGGCGACGAGCCGATGACCCAGGGCACGGCGATTTCGCTGCTGGAGAACATCGTCGCCGACCAGCGCAGGATCATCGGCGAGGTGACCCGAAAGCCGGTGGAGCAGACGCCGCAGGTGTGGGCGCTGTACAAGGAAGTGCAGGATTATTTCGATGCCGGCATGCGCGTGCCGGACGACGTGACCCTGCTGTTCTCCGACGACAACTGGGGCAACCTGCGCCGCCTGCCGAAGCCCGGCGATGCGCCGCGCGCCGGCGGCTACGGCATTTACTACCACTTCGACTACGTCGGCGACCCGCGCAACTACAAGTGGATCGACACGACGCAAATCGAGCGCACCTGGGAGCAGATGCATCTGGCCTACGCTTACGGCGCCAGGCAGCTGTGGATCGTCAACGTCGGCGACATCAAGCCGCTGGAATTCCCGATTTCGTTCTTCTTGGACAACGCGTGGAAGCCCGAGGCGATGACGCCCGAAAAGCTCGGCGCCTATCCGGCGCAATGGGCCGCCGGGCAATTCGGCGCGGAAAATGCGCGGGAAATCGGCGACATCCTGACCCGCTACACGCGATACAACGCGCGACGCAAGCCGGAATTGCTCGACGCGGACACCTACGACCTCGCCAGCGGCGAAGCCGAGCGCGTCGAAGCGCAATGGAGTGCACTGGTCGACGGCGTCGCGCGGATCAAGCGCGATGTGCCGCAAGTCGCGCGCGACGCGTATTTCGAGCTGGTCGAATACCCGGTGCTGGCCAGCGCCAACTTGAACGCGATGTATTTCGCGCAGGCGAGGAACCATCTGTACGCCCGACAAGGCGATGCCGCGCAGGCCAACCGTTGGGCCGACGAAGTGCAGCGCGACTTCGATCGCGACGCCGAATTGCAGCGCATCTACGAGCATGACATCGCCGGCGGAAAGTGGCCGTCGATGATGTCGCAGACCCGCATCGGCTACACCGGATGGCAGCAGCCGGACGCGAACGTGCTGCCGGCGACGACGCGCCTGCCAGCGGATGCGAAACCGGCAAGGAGGGTCGCGCAAGCCCCGAAGCCCGAAGATTGCGCGATTCCCGCGAATGCGCGCGGTTTTGTTGAATGCAATGGCATCGCCGCGATAGAGGCGGAACACTACGCCGACGCGGCCGGTGACGGCGGCATCGGCTGGCTCACGATCCCGAACCTCGGCCGCACGCTGTCCGCGGTTACCTCATGGCCGCAGGACGCGAAGGAATCGGCAGCCGGCACCCATGCGCCGCATCTGGATTATCCGATCTGGCTGCAAAAGGACGGCGAGGTCGAAGTGCGCGTCACCGTGTCGCCGTCGCTGGATTTCCGCGGCGGCAGCGGCCTGCGTTTCGGCGTGTCGATCGGGGACGAAGCGCCGCAAGTCGTGACGATCAAGCTCGACCCGACGCCCGGCAACGCCGATTTCGCCGCATGGGAAAAAGCGGTGAGCGACAGCGTCGCGGTGATCGCATCGAAACACGTGGCCAAGGCCGGCGCGCAGACGTTGCATTTGTGGCGCATCGATCCGGGCGTCGCGTTCCAGCGCATCGAAGTGCTGCGCAAGGGCGCACAAGACGCGACCTATCTTGGTGCGCCCGAAAGCGCGCATCGCTAGACTCCATCCGATTCAATCGACGTATTGCCATGAACGCCAAGCCCTTGCATCTCGACGCGAATCGCCTGTTTTCCTCCGATCCGACCCCGCGCGGCATCGCGCAGCGTTTGTATTCGCAAGTCGCAAAGCTGCCGATCATCAGCCCGCACGGCCACACCGACCCGGCATGGTGGGCGACGAACGCGTCGTTCTCCAATGCCACCGAACTGCTGCTGGTCCCGGACCACTACGTGTTCCGCATGCTCTACAGCCAGGGCATCGCGCTTGATGCGCTCGGCATCCCGCGCAAGGACGGCACCCGCGCGAACGTCGATCCGCGCGAGGCCTGGCGCATTTTCGCGGCGAATTTCCACCTGTTCCGCGGCACGCCGTCGTCGATGTGGCTGAACCACGTGTTCCATGACGTGTTCGGCCTGCGCGTGCGCCTGGACGCGAACACGTCCGACCACTACTACGACACGATCACCACCGCGCTGCGGACCGACGCATTCCGCCCGCGCGCGCTGTTCGAGCGCTTCGGCATCGAAGTGATCGCCACCACCGAAGGCCCGCTGGACACGCTCGAACACCACCAGGCGATCCGCGACAGCGGCTGGAACGGACGCGTGCTGACCGCCTACCGCCCCGACGCGGTGGTCGACCCGGAGCACGAGGATTTCCCCACCGCGCTGCGGCGTTTCGGCGAAATCAGCGGCGAGGACGTGCACACCTGGGACGGCTATCTGCGCGCGCACCGCAACCGCCGCGATTTCTTCATTCGCCATGGCGCCACCTCCACCGATCATGGCCACGAAACCGCGGTTACCGCGAACCTGTCCGCCGCCGAGGCGAGCGCGCTGTTCGGCAGGATCGTGCGTGGCGATTTCACCGCCCGGGAAGCGGAGTTGTTCCGCGGCCAGGTGCTGACCGAAATGGCGGCGATGAGCCTGGACGACGGTCTGGTCATGCAGCTGCATCCGGGCTGCTACCGCAACCACAACCCGGCCCTGTTCGCGAAGTACGGCCGCAACGTCGGCGCCGATTTGCCGCTGCGCACCGAATACGTGCACGCGCTGAAGCCGCTGCTCGACCGCTTCGGCAACGAACCGGATTTCAGGTTCATCCTCTTCACGCTCGACGAAAGCACTTATTCGCGCGAACTCGGGCCGATGGCCGGCCACTATCCGTCGCTGTACCTGGGGCCTGCGTGGTGGTTCCATGACGCGCCGGAAGGCATGTGGCGTTTCCGCGAGCAGACCCTGAGCACGGCCGGGTTCCACAACACCGTCGGTTTCAACGACGACACCCGCGCATTCCTGTCGATTCCCGCGCGGCATGACGTCGCCCGCCGCGTCGATTGCGCGTTCCTCGCCAAGCTCGTCGCCGAGCATCGTCTCGACGAGGACGATGCCGCCGAGCTGGTCGTCGATCTGGCCTACAACCTGCCGAAGCGGGCGTACAAATTGTAATCATCGGTCGAACTGTTCCAGTGCATGCCTTGCCCGTTGCGGCGTTCCATCGCCCAGTGCCGCATAGGTTCCGCGCAATGCTTCGGTAAAACGCGCGTCGTTTTTCACCGATGCGAAGACCGCATCGAGTTGCAGGAACGCCGCCACGTCGTGCCCGGCATCGCCGTTGCAGCCGCGGCCGATTTTGTTCAAGGCGGCGTTGAGCGGATCGACCAGCGCGACGCCGTTGTTCGCCTGCCGGCGCACGAACTGCAGCCATGCCGCGACCGGCACGCACAGGTGCTCGATGCTGCGGCCCGCGGCCAGCGCTTCGTTGATCGTGCCGAACAGGCGCACCGGCAGTTTCTGCGAACCATCCCACGCGATCTGCGCCAGCTTGTGGCGGATGGCCGGATTGCGGAAGCGTTCGAGAATCGCATCGATGTACGCATTCGCGTCAAAACCGTGCAGGTCGGCGACACTGGGTGCGATGTCCTCGCGCATCAAGCGTTCAACGAAATTCGCGAGCGGCGCATCGCGCATCGCCTCGTTCACCGTTTCGAGGTCCAGCAGCGAACCGAGATACGCGAGCGTCGAATGCGGGCCGTTGAGCAGACGCAATTTCGCGCGGTCGTAGCCGGCGATGTCGTCGCTCATCGTCACCCCGGCCTTCTCGAATGCGGGACGGCCGTTGCAGAAGTTGTCCTCGACCACCCACTGCGTGTATTGCTCGCGCTGGATCGGCCACGCATCCTGCACGCCGAGTGCGTGGCCGACGCGCTCGCGCAGCGCGTCGTCGGTGGCCGGCGTGATGCTGTCCACCATCGAACGCGGGAACGCGACTTCGCGTTCGATCCACGCGGCCAGGCCCGCGTCGATGCGCTGCGCGTATTGCAGGGCGGCGCGGCGCAGCTTGCCGCCGTTGTCGGCGAGGTTGTCGCAGCTCAATACCGTGTACGGCTTCAAGCCCGCATCGCGCCGCGCGCGCAGGCCGGCGACGAGGTAGCCGATCGCGCTGTGCGGCGCGTCGGGCATGGCGAGATCGTGGACGATTTCCGGGCGGGCGAAATCGAGGCCGTCGCCGTCGAGGCAATAGCCCTTCTCGGTGATGGTGAGGGTCACGATGCGCACGTTCGGCTCGGCGAGGCGCGCGAGCACCTGTGCCTGCTGTTCGCGCGCGGCCAGCACTTCGCGCAGCGCGCCGATCACGCGCAGCCGAGGGGTCGTGCCGAGCAGCGCCAGCGCGTACAGGCCGTCCTGCGGCTGCAGCGCATCGCGCACGTCATGGCTGTTGAGCGCCACGCCGCAGATCGCCCAGTCCGGCTCGGCGGCGAGCAGGTCGTCGAGATACGCCGCCTGGTGCGCGCGATGGAACGCGCCGGGGCCGAAGTGGACGATGCCGATGCGCTTGGCGCGCGGATCGTAATCGGGGCGCTGCACGTCGGCGGGCAATGCGTGCAGGGTTTGCAGGTTCAATCGTCGTGGCATGTCGGAGTGTCTTCGGGTTCGTTCCGGTCGATCAGCGGCGCACGTCGTAGCCGCCTTGCGCGAGGAAATCGGCGATGTCCGCTTCGCGCAGCAGGTTGACGTCGCCGGGCACCGAATGCTTCAGGCAGGCCGCGGCGATGGCGAAGTCGAGCACGGCCTGTTCGTCGAAGCCGCGCAGGAAGCCGTGCAGCAGGCCGGCGGCGAAGGCATCGCCGCCGCCGATGCGGTCGACGATATTGGCCAATGCGTGCGACTTCGTCGTCAGCAGGCCTGCGCGCGTGGCCAGTCGCGCGTACAGGTCCTGCGTGTCGACGTCGTGGTGGCGGCGGTCGGTCGCGGCGAGGTATTCCAGTTTCGGGAATGTGGCGAAGGCGTCGGCCGCGGCGGCGGAAAAGCGTGCGTCGGATTCGGCTTGCGCATAGGTCCTGCCGAGGATCAGCGCGATGTCGCGGTCGTTGCCGAATACCAGCGTCGCGGCGGCCAGCACTTCGCGCAGCAGCGTCGGCGCCTGCGTGGCGCGCGCGCCCCACAGCTTGCTGCGGTAATTGCAGTCGAACGACACGGCGACGCCCAGCGCGTCGGCGGCATGCACGGCGGCAAGCGTCGCCTGCGCGGTGTCCTCGTTCAGCGCGAGGTCGATGCCGGACAGGTGCAGCCAGCGCGCGCCTTGCAGCAGGCGTGGCCAGTCGTAGGTGTCGGCCCGGGTACGCGCGAACACCGAATCGGCGCGGTCGTAGATCACTTCGGCCGGGCGCTGCATCGCGCCGGGGGTGAGGAAATACAGGCCCATGCGGCCCTCATCGAAGACGATGCCGTGGGTATCGACGCCATGCCTGCGCAATTCGCCGGCGCAGGCGCGGCCGATGGCGTTGTCCGGCAATGCGCTGACCACCGCGCTGCGCTGGCCGAGCAGGGCGAGCGAGGCGGCGACGTTGGCCTCGGCGCCGCCGAAGCGTGCGTCGAGGCGCGGCGACTGGAACGGCAATTCCGGTGCCGGTGGCGACAGGCGCAGCAGCAGTTCGCCGAAGCAGACGATGCGGTTGGCGGTAGGGTTCGATTCGTTGGGCATGATGTTTTCGCGTGGGTTCATGGTGCCGCCACCGAATCGGTCGACGCGGTCTCCGCGCGCGCGAACGGGCCGAGCGTGGCGCCGACGAAACCGCCGGCAACGTCGGTGCTGAGGATCGAGCCGTCGGCGTCGCGCCTGAGCCATTGCCACGTGCCATGGTCGGTCTTGTATGCGAACGAATACGCGCCCTTGTAGGCGTCGATCTTCAGTTGCAGATCAGTCGTTGGTTGCAATGTCGCGTGCGCGAGGATTTTCTCGGTCTCACCATTGCGTTCCTGCAGGAATACTTCGAGCTGCCGCTTGACGCGATGCGCGCCGAGGAAGAACCAGTGGGTTTCGTTCTGCAGCGTGACCAGTCCGGCGGCGACGCCGGCGCGTTGCGGCGCTTCGAGCTGCACGCCGGCATCGAACGCCAGGTGCTGCTGGCGATGCGCGAGATACGACGGATTGCGCAGCGTGTCGGGACTTTCCGCGAGTGGATGGATCGTCAGCGTGCCGGGCTTGGAGGTGAGATCGGCCCATGGCGTTTTCGGCACGCGAATCTGCATCCACGACGGGTCGAGCCGCTGCGCGTCGAATTCGTCGCGCCAGTGGAAATTGCCTGACAGCGGCGCTTGCGTCGCATCGTTCGTCATCCAGGAGGGTGCTTGCACTATGCGCGGAATCGGGGTGGCGTGGCCGAGGATCGTCGGCCAGCCGTCCTTCCATTGCACCGGCAGCAGATACGTTTCGCGCCCGGTGTTGTAATGCGTGCCGCCGTAATTGCGGCTGGCGAGGAACACGGCCCACCACGAACCGTCGCGGCCTTGGACCAGGTCGGCGTGGCCGGCATTGGTCACCGCTTCGGCGCGGGCGTCGGGCAAATCGCGTTGGGTGAGAATCGGATTGTCCGCGTAAGCCACGTATGGCCCCCAAACCGTTCGGCTGCGCGCGACCACTTCCGAATGCTGCGGCCCGGTACCGCCTTCGGCGCACATCAGGTAGTACCAGCCGTCGCGCTTGTACAGGTGCGGGCCTTCGATCCAGGCCGGGTTTTTCGCCGGATCGACGCCGCCGTCGATCACGGCTTTCGCATCGCCGATCGGCTGCAGGGTCTTCGTGTCGAATTCGCGCAGCCAGATCGCGCGATGGCCATCGTAGCGCGGCGTTTCCGGCGGCGCGTCGTTGTTGAGCAGGTAGACCCTGCCGTCGTCGTCGAAGAACAGCGAGGCATCGATGCCGCCGACGCTCTTCAGCCACACCGGATCGGACCACGGCCCGGCAGGATTGGTCGCGGTCATCAGGTAATTGCCGCCGGCATCGACCGCGGTGTTGAGCAGGTAGAAAACGCCGTCGTGATACGAAAGCGCCGGTGCGTACACGCCGCGCGACATGCGCAAGCCATCGAAATCGAGCTGCGTGGCACGATCGATGGCGTTGCCGATCTGCCTCCAGTTGACCAGATCGTCGCTCTCGAAGATCGGGATGCCCGGGAAATAGGTGAAGCTGGAATTGGCCAGATAAAACTTGTCGCCAGCGCGGACGATGCTCGGGTCGGGATAAAAGCCGGCGAGGATCGGATTGCGGTATTCGCCGACATGCAACGGTGTATCGAACGCGGCGTCGTGGCCGATGTAGTCGAACCAGTCGAAGTGCACCGGCTCGGCGACGTCATGCGTCGCCGCATGCGCGATGCCCGGCAACATCGCGCAGGCCAACAAGCGCATGAGCCGCCGTGTGCGCATCACCAGTCCCACATCGCGCCGTCTTCGAGGCGCGCGATAGGCAACTGCTTCGGCGAATACGGATATTGCGCCGCCTTCTTCTCGTCGATGTCCACGCCATGTCCCGGCGTGTCGCCGACGTACAAACGGCCGTTGCGGAACGCGTAATCGTGCGGGAACACCTCGTTGGTCAGCTCGGCATGGAACATGTATTCCTGGATGCCGAAATTCGGCACCCAGGTGTCGAAGTGCAGCGCTGCGCCCATCGTCACCGGCGACAGGTCGGTCGCGCCGTGGAAGCCGGTGCGCACGTAATGC
Source organism: Lysobacterales bacterium (assembly GCA_015655355.1). GTDB lineage: Bacteria > Pseudomonadota > Gammaproteobacteria > Xanthomonadales > Xanthomonadaceae > Pseudoxanthomonas_A. Next base: position 4,820 of record JAATFG010000022.1, on the reverse strand, counting down.
AGCGCGGCGAAATCGGCCAGTCTGCGGATGTGGCTGATGCCGCCGCCGTGCACGATCGTGGTGCGGATGTAGTCGATCAACTGGTTCTCGATCAGGTGCTTGCAATCCCAGATCGAGTTGAACACTTCGCCGACCGCCAGCGCCGTCACCGAATGCTTGCGGATCAGCTCGAACGACTTCTGGTTTTCCGCCGGCGTCGCGTCTTCCAGCCAGAACAGGCGATACGGCTCGACGCTTTTCGCCAGCCGCGCCGCTTCGATCGGCGACAGGCGATGGTGCACGTCGTGCAGCAGTTCGACCTCGTTGCCGTGGTCCTTGCGCAAACGCTCGAACAGCCTGGGCACCACATCGAGGTACTTCGGCGTGTTCCACAGGGTTTCGTCGGGCAGTACGGTTTCGGCCGGTTCGTAGGCCTTGTCCGCGGCGACGGCGCCGTAGGCTTTCTTCACGCCGGGCACGCCGCATTGCGCGCGCACCGCGAGGAAGCCCTTGTCGATGTACTTGCCGACGTCGTCGCTGGCTTCGCCGATGTCGGTGCCGTGCGCATGCGCGTAGACCAGCGCGCCTTCGCGCGAACGCCCGCCGAGCAACTGGTACAGCGGCAAACCGGACATCTTGCCGAGGATGTCCCACAGCGCCACGTCGACCGCGGCGATCGCGCTCATCGTCACCGGTCCACGGCGCCAGTACGCGCCGCGATAGAAGAACTGCCAGATGTCCTCGATGCGGCCGGCGTCCTTGCCGATCAGGTTCGGCACCACGTGCTCGTTCAAGTACGCCGCGACCGCAAGCTCGCGTCCGTTGAGCGTGGCATCGCCCAGGCCGTGCACGCCGCTGCGCGTGGTGATTTTCAAGGTGACGAAGTTGCGGCCGGGGCAGCTGACGATGACCTTCGCCGCGACGATCTCGCGCTCGTTGCGGCTGCCGTAGGTGCTGGTCTCGATGCTGGATGCGTTCATGGCGCGTGCCTACTTGATGTCGAGCTGGAACGGGACGACGGGCAGGCCGGCGTCGTCGAACAGGTTGACGATGGGGCTGTCGGCCCACGCATAGCGCACGCGCGTGGCGTTGCTGGCCGGCGTGTGCAGCACGACCTGGTTGCCGTTGCGTACTTGCGCTTGCACGTAATGGCAGGAGCCCTTCGCGTCGCCGCACAGCTCGAAGCCCAGCGCATAATCGGCACTGAAGGTTTGCAACTTGCCGGTGACGTCGTTGAAGCTCACCACCACGTCGTCGCCCTCGCGTTTCGCGCCGGCCGGGAGCGGGCCGGACATCGGCGCGGCATCGCCATAAACCACGTGCTTCGCGGCGCGGGCAAGGCGACGGCCGACTTCCTGCTTGTTGGCCGGGTGCACGTCGCTGTGCTCGCCGAGGTCGATGGTGACGGCCACTGCGCTGCGTGCGTCTTCCTGCGCGGCGAGGCGTTGCGCTTCGCGCAATTCGGCGGTACCGCTTTCGGTCGGATGCGTCGGCATCGCGCCGAAGTTGGGCAACTGCACGATCAGCAACGGCAATTGCGCGCCGAAGTTGTTGCGCAATTCGTTGCGCAGCGCTTCCAGTTGCGCGCGATACGCGGCGGCTTCGCCGGTGTTGGATTCGCCCTGGTACCACAGCGCGCCGCGGAACGCGTAGTCGCCGAGTGGCGCGATCATGCCGTTGTACAACGTGGCCTTGCCCGAGGCCGACAGCCACGGCGCCAGCGGTGGCGTGCCGGCGCTGGCCGGCACCTTGCGGTATTGCCAGCCGCCATCGTCGAGCGCGATCGAACTGCCGTCGGCGAACTTCAGCGTGCGCGTCGAAGCCGCGCCCATCAGGCCGCCTTCGAGATAGGTATTGAGCACGTTGACCGCGATCAGGTTGTCGCCGGCGTGCAGCGATCCGGCCGGCAGCGGGTAATCGCGCGGCACGCCGCCATAGAGGCTGCCGACGCCGCGGCCGTTGACGAAGGTTTGGTCGATCTCGTCGGCGTTGCCGATCGACAGCGTCGTATTCTGCGCGGCTTGCGCGGCCGTCAGGGTGAGGTGGGTGCGATACCACAACATGCCGGTGAACTTGGCCAGGTCCGCCACGCCCCACGCTTGATAGTTGCCGAGCGCCTTCGGTGCGTCGTGCCAACCCGTCGTCGAAGTCGATTGCCACGGTGCGTCGTCGACCGGCGTGTCCGCCTTCGCCGCATCCGGCAGCGCATTCCACCACTTCGCCCACAACGCGCCCCACTGCGCGTTCGCCGCTTGCGGGTCTTGCGCGTATCGGGCGAGCACGTCGAGCGCGTCGTCGTTGCCGCCGAGCTTGCGCAATTGCGCCTCGCTCAGCCACGCTTCGATGCGCGAGCCGCCGAGCGAGGAATTGACCAGGCCCATCGGCACGTCCACGGTCTTCTGCAATTCGCGCGCGAAGTAGTAACAGGCTGCGGAGAATTCCGGCACGGTGTCCGGCGTGGTTTTCTGCCATTCGGTCTTTTCGCCGAAGCCGTATTGCGGCGCGGGCGTGCCGACCTGCGGCACGCGCAGCATGCGGATGCGGTCGTTGTCGGCAGCAAGGATTTCGCCGCGTGAATTGAGCGTGCGCTTGACCTGCAATTCCATGTTCGACTGGCCGCTGCACAGCCACACGTCGCCGATCAGCAAGTCGCTGATCGTCTGCTTCGCCGTACCGCTGCTGGCGCTCAAGGTGTACGGGCCGCCGGCTTTCCGCGCGGGCAGTTGCGCGTGCCAGTCGCCGTTCTTGTCGGCCTTGGTTTTCACGCTCTTGCCGGCGAAATCAAGCTGCACGCTCGCGTTCGCCTGCGCGTGGCCCCAGACCGGAATCGGTTGTTCGCGCTGGAGCACGGCGTGGTCGGTGAACACCGGTGCGAGCAGCGTGTCGCCCTCGGCGGCGGTGGCGTCGGCGGCGACGAAGGACAGCGCGAGCAGCAACGCGCCGCGCAAGTGCGTGATGCGCGGAAGAGTGAACTTCACCATGAGTTGTATCCCGGTGCGATTGGAAAGTCGAGGGACTGGTACCAGTCCAGTGGATGCGTCGGCGTGGAATTGGCCGCAATGCGTTGAGTGGCGCGCGATCGGCGTCCGCCTGCGCGGCCGGCAGCAGGTGGTAGCGCAGCCCACGGTTCGTAGCCGTCCTCGGCATGCAGCGCGCAACAGGCCAGCCAGGGCTGCCGGGCGACGGAGATCGGGCGGGCGGTCCGTTTCATCGGCATCGTTCTTGGCGGCAAGGCCGGTTAAGACCAATGGCGTGGGCCGCCATGGCTACCAACGGGCCGGCTTTCGCGTGCAGAATGCGGGTGGACGACGCGGGCAATACTGGCCGGCGGGTTGTGCGGGGAACAGACGCTTGCAGAAAACCAGGAAGAAATCGGTGCGCCGCAAGGGCCATGCGGTGACGATCGACGAAGTGGCCGAGCGCGCCGGGGTCTCGCCGATGACGGTGTCGCGGGTGGTCAACGGCACCGGCAACGTGCGCGATTCGACCCGCGAGCGGGTGATGCGGGTGGTGCGCGAACTCGGCTACACGCCCAACCTCGCCGCCAGCGCGCTGGCGGCCGCGCAGGGCACGCGCATCGCGCTGATCTATTCCAATCCCAGCGGCGCGTACCTGCGCGAACTGCTGGTCGGCGCCTTGCGCGGCGCGACCCGCACCGCTGCGCAACTGGTGATCGAGGCCTGGGACCCGAGCGATGCCGAGGTTGAACGCATCGCCGCGCGCGCGCTGGCCAAGCGCGTGTCCGGGGTGATCCTGCCGCCGCCGCTGTGTGAATCGGACGTGGTGCTCGCCGAACTGCTGCGCGCGCGCGTGCCGGTGGTGACGATCGCGGCCGGGCGTTCGCGCGAAGGCGTGTCCAACATCCACATCGACGATGCGCGCGCCAGCCACGAGATCGCCACGCACCTGATCGCGCAGGGCCATACCCGCATCGGCTACATCATGGGCGACCCGAACCAGACCGCCAGCCAGTTGCGCCACCAGGGCTTCCTCGACGCGTTGCGCGAGGCCGGGCTCAAGTTCGACCGCACCCTGGTGCAGCCGGGCTCGTTCACCTACCGCTCCGGCCTGCGCGCCGGCGAAAAGCTGCTGTCGCGGCGCAAGCCGCCGAGCGCGATCATCGCCGCCAACGACGACATGGCCGCCGCGGTGATTTCGGTCGCGCACCGGCGCGGCCTCGAAGTGCCGCGCGACCTGTCCGTGGTCGGTTTCGACGACACCTCCGCCGCGACCACCGTATGGCCGGAACTGACCACGATCCACCAGCCGATCGCGGCGATGGCCGATTCGGCGATCGACATCCTGCTGCGCGTGATCCGCGGCAAGGAGGACGTCGGGACGAGGATGGATCACGTGGTCGCGCATGTGCTGGTCAAGCGTCACTCGGTGGACGCGCCGGCGGCGGGCGCCGGCACGGATTGAGGGAAGGCTTCAGCCTTCCATCTGTTCCAGTTCGCGGCCCTTGGTTTCGTGCACGAACTTCAGCACGAACACCACCGACAGCGCCGCGGCCACGGTGTACAGGCCGTAGGCGCCGGCCAGGCCGATGCCGGTCAGCAGCATCGGGAAGGTCCAGGTGATCAGGAAGTTCGCCAGCCACTGGAACAGGCCGGCGACCGCGAGGCCCGAGCCGCGCAGGCGGTTGGGGAACATCTCGCCGAGCATCACCCACATCACCGGGCCCCACGACCAGTTGAAGAAGATCACGTAGGCGTTCGCCGCGATCAGCGCGAGCATGCCCATGTGCGGCGAGAGTTGCAGCTTGCCGTCGACGAGGCTGCCGCTGGCGAAGGCGATCGCGACCAGGCCAAGCGTGATCGCCATGCCCAGCGAACCGATCC
>JAATFG010000044.1 GCA_015655355.1 Lysobacterales bacterium | reverse complement strand
TGCTTGTAGCGCGCGAACTTGTACGCGCCCAGGCCCCAGCCCAGTTGCAAAGCCTTGCGTGCGTCGTCGTTCAATGCATTCGCGATCTTCCATGCGCCGACCGGCAAGCCGTAGGCGGCGTGCGCATACGAATGCGCATCCAGCGCATCGCCGATGCCGAGTACCGCGCCGGCGACGCCGGCGTCGCCCGGCAACAGCAGCAGCGAGCCGGGCGCGGCGACGAATTTCTGCGCATCGCACCACGCTTGCACTTGCGCGTCCTGTTGCGCGTGCCATGCGCCGAAATTCGCTTTGTCCAGCACGTGCAGCGGCAATGCGCCGGCAGTGTTGGTGGTGTGGCAGGCGGGAAGGGTCATGCGTCGTGTTCCTTCAAGGCGCGGGCTGGGCATCGAGCCAGTCGGCCAGTTCGGTGAGGGTGGCGAATTCGAGGTCGGGCGTCGCGTCCGCGTGTGGCCAGTGCGCGTCTTCGCGGTTGAGCCAGCATGCGCGCAGGCCGGCGCGCTGCGCGCCGATGACGTCGAGGTCGGGGTGGTCGCCGACGTGCAGCACTTCGTGCGGCGGCACATCCAGCGCGGCGCAGGCGGCGTGGAAGAAGCCCGCTTCCGGCTTGGCCGTGCCGTGTTCGCGCGAATGCAGCATGGCGAGGAAATGATCGGCGATGCCGATGCGGCGCAGGTCCGCGTTGCCGTTGCTCAACGACGCCAGCGGCAGCTTCGCGCGCAGCCGCGCCAGCGCGGGCAGGGCGTCGGGATAGAACTCGACCTTGTTGCGTTCGGCCTGGAACGCTTCGTACGCATCGTCGAGCCGGTGCAGTGCGCCGCCGCTTTCGCGCAGCGCGTGCTCGAGCATCGCCCGCCGCAGCGCGCCGGGATCGAGTTCCAGCAGGTGCGGTTCTTCCGCGCAGATGCGCTCGCGCAGTGCGCGCATCCTTTCGACCGGAAACATGGCTGCGGTCGCGGGGCTGTGTTCGCGGAACCAGGCGTCGAGCACGCGCTCGATGCGCGCGCCGATCGGCGGGAACGGCCACAAGGTGTCGTCGAGATCGAGGCTGATGGCGCGGATGCGGAAATTCACCGCGCCATTTTACGCCGCAATGCCGCGGTATCCGGTTTCAGGCGCGCCGGTCGACGACGCGCGCCAGCCGGGCGACCACGTAGCCGGCGGCGAAGGCCGCGCCGATGGCGAGCAGCGGGCGTTGCTGCGCGAGCTCCTTCGCGCCGGCGTAGGCCTCGTGCGCCTTGCCGCGCAGCGTGCCGAGCTGTTCCTTGGTCGCGGCGGCGGTGGAGGCGAACGCGGATTTGCCCGACGCCGCGCTGTCGGCCAGCGAGGCCTTTACTTGCGCGCGGCCATTCTTGAGTTCATCGCCGGCCACGCTGGCGGCCGACTTGAGCACGCCGCCGGCAAGGCCGGCCGCCGTTTTCAGGTGCGTGCCGGCTTCGCGCAGGCTGCTTTTGACGGTATCGGTGGCGGTGTTCATCGCGGTGCTCCGGCGTGGGTGTGGCATGAATTTAGCGCATCAGCAGGTTGGTCAGCAGGCTGCCGGTTGAACCGCCGCGCAACACGCGCAACACCAACTGCTGCGGTTTCTTGCCGAAGCTGGCGCGGAACCCGGCCAGATCGGCGAAATCGCCGCTGCTGGCGGCCAGCACCACATCGCCGCTGCGCAGGCCGCTGTTCCAGGCGCGGCTGCCTTGCGCCACCGTCTCGACCTGCAGGCCGCCGCTGGCACCCTGGTCGCGCAGTTGCTGCTGGGTGGACTCGTCCAGTTCGCGGAAGCTGGCGCCTTGCAGGCGTTCGTCGAGCTGGCCGCCGTCGAGCTTGCGCAGGCCTTCCTGCAGGGTCGCGGAAAGCTGCAGCGGCTTGCCGTCGCGCTGCACGTCGAGCGTGGCCTTGCCGCCGACCGCGGACAAACCCTCGAAATTGTGCAGGGCGGCGCGGTTGTCGATGCGCTGGCCGTTCGCGGCGACGACCACGTCGCCGACCTGCAGGCCGGCCTTGGCCGCGGCCGAGCCGGGATAGACCTGCGACACCAGCGCGCCGCGCGCGACGTCGAGTTTCGCCGCCTTCGCCAGTTGCGGAGTCAGGTCCTGCGCCTCGATGCCAAGGCTGCCGCGGCGTACCTCGCCGGTGGTCAGCAGTTGCTGCTCGACGTTGCGCGCCAGGTTGATCGGGACCGCGAAGCCCAGGCCGATGTTGCCGGCCATGCTGCCGCGCGGGTTGAAGCTGGCGGTGTTGATGCCGACCAGTTCGCCGCGCAGGTTGACCAGCGCGCCGCCGGAATTGCCTGGATTGATGCTGGCGTCGGTCTGGATGTAGTTCTGGTAGCCGGCCATCGGGATGCCGCTGCGACCGACCGCGGAAACGATGCCGGAGGTGACGGTCTGGCCGAGGCCATAGGGGTTGCCGACCGCGACCACGAAATCGCCGACCTGCAATTCATCGCTGTTCGCCAGCGGGATCGCGGTCAGGTTCTGCGCCGGGATGCGGATCAGGGCGACGTCGGTGTCCGGGTCGGAGCCGATGAACTCGGCTTCGACGGTGCGGCCGTCGGCCAGGGTCACCGACACGCCGTCGGCGTTCTCGACCACGTGGTGGTTGGTCAGCACGTAGCCTTTCTGCGCGTCGATGATGACGCCGGAGCCGAGCGCGCGTTCGACCCGTTCGCGCGGCACGTCGGGAATGCCGAAGAACTGGCGCAGCAGCGGGTCGTTGGCGAACGGGCCGAGTGGGCTGGCCACGCGCACGGTGTGCTGGCTGTACACGCTGACCACCGCCGGCGTCACTTGTTTGAGCATCGGCGCCAGCGAGGGCAGGGCCTGGCCATTGACGCTTGCCGGCAACGAGGCCGCGGCGCTGGGCAGTGGCGCGGCCTCGGCATTGCGGCTGAAACCGGCATTCAGGACGGTGGCGGCGAAACCGCCGAAGGCCGCGGCGGCGGTCAGGGCGAGCAAGGTCGGCAAGGGGCGCAGGGAACGGATCATGGCGTGGTCACGGCAGGAAGCTGAGGATGAAATCGCGGCACGGTCGGTCGTTCTCAAGGGCGTATCGTGCCGGCAAGGCTGCGCCATCGGGACCGGATCACATTATGAACAGGTCACCCGGTCCTGCCGGCTGAACGTCCGTGTCCGCGTCGGCAGGAGTTTGGCCAAAAGGTGCAACGAAAAACCGCATCGACCCGTTGACACGGTTCGGCCCCGATCGTAGTGTTCAGTCCAGTTCCGGCCACAAGATATTGGGGTCGGGTGTGAAACAGACCCGTAGTGATGGTGTTTTCGCAGGTATTCCACGCATATTGCAAACGCCTGATCGGCAAGCCGCGAAACCCGGGATTTGCGGGATTTCGTCACAGTTTTTTCGGCGTGCGGAGGCGGCTTTTTGCCGGCGTGGAACAACTGTCCATCGACCGGCGGTAGCGAAGGCAGGATGGGTTTGACGGGAACAGGGAACGGGGCGCGCCGCGATCGGCGCGCCAGCCACAGACAGCCGCAAGGGAGACAATCAGAACAATGAGCACGGTGCGACTTGAAGCAGTGAAGAAGCAGAAGCCCGCCAAGGACATCCCGTTGCAACCGGCCTCGCTGGACATCTGGGACAAGAAATACCGGCTGAAAACCAAGGCCGGCGTGGCCCTGGACGCCGACATCGACGGCACCTACCAGCGCGTTGCCCGCGCCCTGGCCGAAGCCGAAGCCACCGAGGACAAGCGCGCCTATTGGTACGAGCGCTTCCTGTGGGCGCTGCGCCGCGGCGCGATCCCGGCCGGCCGCATCACCTCCAACGCCGGTGCCTTGGAACACAAGCCGGCGACCAGCACGATCAACTGCACCGTGTCCGGCACCATCGAGGATTCGATGGACGGCATCCTGGAAAAGGTGCACGAGGCCGGCCTCACGTTGAAGGCCGGTTGCGGCATCGGCTACGAATTCAGCACGTTGCGCCCGCGTGGCGCGTTCGTCGCCGGCGCCGGCGCATACACGTCGGGCCCGATGTCGTTCATGGATATCTACGACAAGATGTGCTTCACCGTGTCCTCGGCCGGTGGCCGTCGCGGCGCGCAGATGGGCACCTTCGACGTGTCGCATCCGGACGTGAAGGACTTCATCCGCGCCAAGCGCGAGGATGGTCGTCTGCGCCAGTTCAACCTGTCGCTGCTGATCACCGACGGCTTCATGGAAGCGGTGGAAACCGATGCCGACTGGCCGTTGGTGTTTCCGGTGAATCTGAAAGAGAAGGACGACATCGACACCAGCGACGCATCCAAGGTGGTGTGGCGCGACTGGCCGACGCACAAGAACTACATCGTCCGCGACGACGGCCTGGTGGCGTGCAGGATCTATGGCCACATCCGTGCGCGCCACCTGTGGGACATGATCATGGTTTCGACGTATGACTACGCCGAGCCGGGCTTCATCCTGATCGACCGCGTCAACGAGATGAACAACAACTGGTGGTGCGAGAACATCCG
>JAATFG010000132.1 GCA_015655355.1 Lysobacterales bacterium | reverse complement strand
GTGATGCCGCATTGCTTGAGCTTGGCGAGGTTCTCCGGCTTGAACACCAGGTCCAGGCTGCGGGTCACGTCGGTGCCGCCGAAGACCGCCTTGATCTTGTCCACGTTGTAGCCGATGCCCAGCGTGCCCCACATGTACGGCACCGCATAGGTGTTGTCCGGATCGACGGCGGACAGGCGCTTGAGCAACACCGGGTCGAGCCTGGCATGGTTCGGCAACCTGGACTTGTCCAGCGGCAGGAAGGTGCCGGCCTGGATTTCGCGGCCGAGGAAGGCCGAACTCGGCACCACTACGTCGAAGCCGCTGTTGCCGGTGAGCAGCTTGGTCTGCAGCACCTCGTCGGTGTCGAACACGTCGTAGGTGACGTGGATGCCGCTGGCCTTCTCGAAGTTGTCGTTGGTGTCGTCCGCGATGTAGTCGGACCAGTTGTAGACGTGCACCTGCTTGCCCGGCGCGGGCTTGCTGCATGCGGCCAGCAGCGCGCCCGCCGCCAGCACGCCCGCCGCGATCAGGAGCGGGAATTTCGTCGCAGTCGTCTTCATCGCCATTCTTCCCCGGTAATGATTGCTTGGCCCGATCGTCACTTGCCCAGGACGGCGGCGGTTTCGTTGAGCGATTTCCACGCCTTCTCGAACAGTTCGTCCACCTGTTCCCGGGTGATCACCAGCGGCGGCGACAGCAGCATCGCATCGTTGGTGGCGCGCAGGATCAGGCCGTTGTTCAGCGCGATGTCGCGGCACAACGCGCCGACTTTGCCACGATCCGCGAAGAAAGTGCGCTTCGGTTTCTCCGGTACCAGTTCCAGCGCGCCCATCAGCCCGGCGATGCGCGCTTCGCCGACCAGTGCGTGCTCGCCAAGTTGCGCCCACTTTGCGGCCAGGTACGGCGCGATCTCGTTTCGGGCGCGTTCGACGACCTTCTCCTCCTGCAGGATCTTCAGGTTCGCCAGCGCCACCGCGGTGCATACCGGATGACCGGAATAGGTCGCGCCATGCGCGAGTTCGCCGCCTTCCTTCAAGACTTTCGCGACCTTGTCCGAGAACATCGCCGCGCCCAGCGGGATGTAACCCGAGGTGATGCCCTTGGCCACCGGCATCACGTCCGGCTGGAAGCCGAAATACTGCGAGCCGAACCATTCGCCGGTGCGACCGAAGCCGCAGATCACTTCGTCGGCGACCAGCAGTACGTCGTACTTGTCGCAGATGCGGCGGATTTCCGGCCAGTACGTCATCGGCGGGATGTAGACGCCGATCGCGCCCATGATCGGCTCGCCGATGAAGGCGGCGACGCGGTCCGGGCCGAGTTCGAGGATTTTCCGTTCGAGCCGACGCGCGGCGACCAGCCCGTATTCTTCCGGCGACAGATCGCCGCCGTCCTCGAACCAGAACGGCGGATCGATGTGGGCGATGTCGGGAATCGGCAGGCCGCCCTGCTTGTGCATGCCCTTCATGCCGCCGAGGCTGGCGCCGGCCACCGTGGTGCCGTGGTAACCGTTGACGCGGCCGATGAAGATGTTTTTCTGCGGCTGGTCCTGCACCGCCCAGTAATGGCGGACGAGGCGCAGGATGGTGTCGTTCGCTTCCGAGCCGGAATTGACGAAGAAGCTGTGGTTGATGTCGCCCGGCGCGAGTTCCGCCAGTTTCGCCGCAAGTTCGATCGTCGGTTCGACCGTGCAGCCGAAGAAGCTGTTGTAGTAGGCGAGCAGGTCCATCTGCTTTTTCGCCGCATCGCCCAGCTCGGTGCGGCCGTAGCCGACGTTGACGCACCACAGGCCGGCGAAGGCGTCGAGCAGCTTGTTGCCCTGATCGTCCCACACGTAGCAGCCCTCGCCGCGGGTCAGGATGCGCGTGCCTTTCTTCGCCAGCGCGGCGTTGTCGTTGAACGGATGCAGGTGGTGCTCGGCGTCGAGCTTTTGCAGGGCTTTGACATCAAGGGGCATGCATCTCTCCACAAGAAAATCCGGTAGCCCTTCTCCCGAGGGAGAAGGAAAAAACGTCACACACTCAACAGCAGGAACTCGCGCTCCCACGAACTGATGACGCGGAAGAAGGTCATGTATTCCACGCGCTTGACCGCGACGTAGGTGCGCACGAAACGCTCGCCGAGCACTTCGTGCAGCGGCTTGCAGGCTTCCAGTTCGTTGAGCGCTTCGACCAGGGTCTCGGTCATCGAATAACCGACTTCCTCGCCGACGCTGGCGCTGGTCGGCGCGGTCGGTTCGAGTTTCTCGCGGATGCCGAGCAGGCCGCAGGCCAGGGTGAACGCCATCGCCAGGTACGGGTTCGCGTCCGAACCGGCGAAGCGGTTCTCGATGCGGGTGTTTTCCGGCGTGTCCTTGGGCACGCGGAAGCCGCAGGTGCGGTTGTCGTAACCCCACATCACGTTCTTCGGCGAGATCTCGCCGAACACCAGGCGCCGGTACGAATTGATGTTCGGCGCGAACAGCGCCATGCACGCCGGCGTGTATTTCTGCAAACCGCCGATGTAATGGCGGAACAGCTCGCTCTGCTCGCCATCACGCTTGCCGGCGAACGCGTTCCTGCCGGTTTTCGCATCGACCAGCGATTGATGGATGTGCATCGCGCTGCCGGGCTGGTTTTCCATCGGCTTGGCCAGGAAGGTGGCGTACACGCCGTGGCGCAGTGCCGATTCGCGCATCGCGCGCTTGAACAGGAACACCTGGTCGGCGCGCGACAATGCATCCGCATGATTGAGGTTGACTTCGAGCTGGCCGGCGCCGGTTTCGTGGATCAGCGTGTCCACGTCCAGCTCCATCGCCTCGCAGTAGTCGTACATCAGGTCGATGATCGGGTCGTATTCGTTGACCGCATCGATGCTGTAGGCATTGTGCGCGGATTCGGCGCGGCCGCTGCGGCCGATCGGCGGCACCAGCGGCAAGTCGGGGTCGACGTTCTTCTGCACCAGATAGAATTCGATTTCCGGCGCGACGATCGGCTTCAAGCCCAGCTTGTCGTATTCGGCGAGCACGCGCTTGAGCACGTTGCGCGGCGCCAGCGGATGCGGACGGCCGTCATGCGTGTAGCAATCGTGGATGATCTGCGCGGTCGGCTCGGCGGTCCACGGCACCAGGCACGCCGTATGCGGATCCGGACGCAGCACCATGTCCGAATCCGAAGGCAGCACCAGTTCGTAGTATTCCTCGGGATATTCGCCGGTGATCGAGGTGGCGAACAGGCCTTCGCTCAGGCGCGTGCCGTTGTCGTGGCTGAATTTCTTGATCGGCACGATCTTGCCGCGCGCGTTGCCGGTCATGTCCGGCACCAGGCATTCGACTTCGGTAATCTTGCGTTCCTGCAACCAGCGCAACAGCGCGCTGTCGGTCTGCGCCGTTGCGGGCATCGCGGCGGCGACGGACTTGCTGCTTGCGGACTTCTTGCTGCTCTTGCGCTCGGTCATGGAATCACGCTGCGGCCGATGCCGCTTTCGGTTGGGTTGTGGCATCGCGCGACGCCGCACGTTTCCGGCAGGCGTCGCCGAAGGCCTTGAAAATTGCCTGGTAAAAGCGATTTTCGGTCGTTTTCCATTCCGGGTGCCACTGCACCGCAAGCAGGAAGGTTTCGCCGGGCAGCGAGAACGCCTCGATCAATCCGTCCGGCGCGGTCGCCTCGACGCGCAGGCCGTCGCCGAGGCGCTTCACGCCCTGGCCGTGCACCGAATTGACCTGCGCCACGTCCGTGCCGGCGATCGCGTGCAGCAAGCCGCCGGCAACGATGTCGACCGCATGCGCCAGGCCGTATTGCACGTCGAGCGGCGCGCCGGAATCCTCGCGATGGTCGAGCATGCCCGGCAGTTCGTGCACCTGCTGGTGCAAGTCGCCGCCGAAGGCGACGTTGACTTCCTGGAAGCCGCGGCAGATCGCCAGCACCGGCAGTTTTTTCGCCAGCGCGAGCTTGACCAGCGGCAGCGTGTTGGCGTCGCGCGCCGGGTCGCTCGGGCTGCCTTGATACGGTTTTTCATCGCCGTAATGATGCGGCTCGATGTTGCTGACCGCGCCGGTGAGCAGCAGGCCATCGACGTGGTCGAGCAGTTGTTCCCATGGCAGCGCCGGCGTCAGCGACGGCACCGCCAGCGGGAACGCATTCGCGCCCTCGACCACGGCACGCGCGTATTTCTCGCCGAGGACGAGGAAGGGATGTTCGCCAAGGAATTTGCGGTCGGTGGGCAGGGCGACCAGCGGCAGGCGGGTCATGAGGGAAGCTCCGAATCTGGCCGAAGGCTAACCCGGCCGTTCGATTTTTACAACACGGCGACAGGCAAAACTGGCCGTTTATGGCCTGATTTTGCCTGCCTACCCGTTGAGGCGTGATGAGGATTCTTGACAATATGGACAGACTGCTAAACTTTGGCGCAACCACCGAGCCTGTCCCATGAGCGAGCAATCCACACTCCCCCCCGCCGACGCCGACACCCTGAAGGCGCTGCCGAACCTCGAACTGATCGACCTGATCCTGCCGGACATGAACGGCCTGCTGCGCGGCAAGCGGATCACCGCCGACGCGCTGGAAAAGGTCTACGAAAACGGCGTGTGCCTGCCGATGTCGCTGATCGGCACCGACATCACCGGCAACACCGTCGAGGAAACCGGCCTCGGCTACGACATCGGCGACGAGGACCGCGTGTGCCGGCCGATCCCGGGCACGCTGCGCCCGGTGCCGTGGTCGCCGCGGCCGATGGCGCAACTGCTGTTGCAGATGGAGGACGCACAGGCCGGGCTGTTCGCGGCCAATCCGCGCGAAGTGCTGAAGCGCGTGCTCGAACGCTACGCCGCGCGCGGCCTGAAGCCCGTCGTCGCGGTCGAGCTGGAGTTCTACCTGCTCGACAAGCAACTGAAGCACGGCCGCCCGCAAACCACGCTCAACCCGAACACCGGCACGCGCAACGCCAGCACGCAGGTGTATTACATGGACGACCTCGACGATTACCGCGGCTTCACCGATGCGCTCGCCGCCGCGTGCAAGGCGCAGGGCATTCCCGCCGACACCGCCGTGGCCGAATACGCACCGGGCCAGTTCGAGATCAACCTCAAGCACCGCGACGACGCCCTGCTCGCCTGCGACGACGCGATCTGCCTGAAGCGCGCGATCAAGGCGATAGCGCAGCAACAAGGCATGCAGGCCAGCTTCATGGCCAAGCCCTTCGTCGATCAGGCCGGCAGCGGCCTGCACGTGCACGCCAGCGTGCTCGACGAGCACGGCAACAACCTCTTCGCCTCGACGCCGGACGCGCCCGCCGCCGCACTGAAGCACGCCATCGGCGGCCTGCAACGCAGCGCGGACGATGCGCTGCTGATGTTCGCGCCGCACGCCAATTCCTACCGCCGCTACGTGCTCAACGCCTTCGTGCCGCTCAATGATTGCTGGGGTTTCAACAACCGCACCGTGGCGATGCGCGTCCCGCACAGCGACGCGGACAACACCCGCATCGAACACCGCATCGCCGGCGCCGACGCCAACCCGTACCTCGTCGTCGCGGCGGTGCTGGCCGGCATGCTGCATGGCATCGAGAACGGTTTGGATCCCGGCCCGGCCATCGTCGGCAACGCCTACGAGCAGACCGAAGCCAAGCAGGTCCACTGGCGCAAGAGCATCGAGGCTTTCCTCGCCAGCGATTTCGTCGCGCAGCAATTCGGCGAACAGTTCCGCCACGTCTTCGGCCAGCAGAAACTGAAGGAAATGCACAGCTTCGAGACGCTGGTCAGCGACATCGAATACGACTGGTACCTGCGCAGCGTCTGATCGCCGTCGTTCCGGCGAACGCCGGAATCCAGCGACCTTCGCGCGAAAAATCAAAGGCGCTGGATCCCGGCATTCGCCGGGATGACGAGCAGAATGACGAGCCCACAGCATGACGAACAACGCCTATCCACCCTCGTACTACGCCGCCAGCGCAACGCCGCTGCCGGAGCGACCGGCGCTGCAAGGCCGCGTCGATTGCGACGTGTGCATCCTCGGCGCCGGCTACGTCGGCCTGAGCGCGGCGCTGGAACTGGCGGAGGCCGGCTACAAGGTGGTGATCCTCGAAGCCGAGCGCATCGGCTGGGGCGCGTCGGGCCGCAACGGCGGCCAGGTCATCGCCGGCTTCGCCTGCGGCGAGGAACTGCTGGAAAAGGAACTCGGCAAGGCCGATGCGCGGCGCATGTTCGACATGACCGTCGAAGGCATCGCCTGGATCAAGTCGCGCATGGCCAAACACGGCATCGACGCCGACTGGCGCGATGGCCACGCCACCACGCCGATCAAGCCGCGCCAGGTGCAGGACGTGCTCAACACCATCGAACACTTCCATGCCAACTACGACCATCCGGTCGAATGGTGGGACAAAACAAGGCTGCAAGAACAACTCGCCAGCGAGCATTACCAAGGCGCGATGTACGACCCGGTTTCCGGCCACCTGCATCCGCTGAAATTCGCGCTCGGCCTCGGCAAGGCGGCACTCGATGCCGGCGTGCAGATATTCGAGCACTCGAAAGTCGTGCAAGTGGTCCGCGGCCCCAAGCCCGTGTTCAAGACCGCGCACGGCGATGTGCACGCAAGTTTCGGCATCCTCGCCGGCAACGCGCTGCTGCGCGGCATCGCCCCGGAAATCGAAAACAGGATCATGTCGGTCGGCACCTACATCGCCGCGACCGAGCCGCTCGGCGAGGCACGCGCACAAGCGTTGATCCGCAACGACATGGCCGTCGCCGATACCAATTGGGCGCTGGATTACTTCCGCCTGAGCAGCGATCACCGCCTGCTGTTCGGCGGCCGCGCCAGCTATTCGACGCTGGAACCGCCGAACCTGCGCTGGGTGATGCAGCAGCGCATGCGCAAGGTGTTCCCGCAACTGCGCGCCGCGAAGTTCGACTACGTGTGGGGCGGGATGATCGACATCTCGCTCAATCGCGCGCCGCATTGGGGCCGGCTCGGCGGCAACCTGTATTTCGCCCAGGGTTTCAGCGGCCACGGCGTGATCGCCACCCACATCGCCGGGCGCGTGATCGCCGAAGCGATCCGCGGCCAGAGCGAACGCCTCGACCTGTACGCGAAGATCCCGCACCGGCCCTTCCCCGGCGGCCGCGCGCTGCGCACGCCGCTCCTGGTCGCGGCGATGGCATGGTACAAAATGCGCGATGCCCTCGGGTGAGCCTTCTTCGGGCGGGTACGTCACTTGGATACACGCAACACGATCGCTGATTCGAGCCAATTCCAATCGGGCACGCTCGATTTCGGCCGCTATGCCGCCATCGGCGACAGCTTCAGCGAAGGCATGGGCGACGAACGCGCCGACGGCTACATGGTCGGCTGGGCCGACCGCGTCGCCATCGGCCTTGCGGCGCATCGCGGCGAAGCGATCGACTACGCCAATTTCTCCATCCGCGGACGCCTGCTCGAACCGATCGTGCACGGCCAGCTCGACGCCGCGCTCGCGCTCGAACCCAAGCCGACCCTGCTGACCTTGAACGGCGGCGGCAACGACATGCTGCGCCGGAACTACGATCAATCGCGCGTGCTGGCGCTCACCGCCGAGGCGCTGCAACGCTGCCGGCAAGCCGGCGTGCGCGTCGT
Source organism: Lysobacterales bacterium (assembly GCA_015655355.1). GTDB lineage: Bacteria > Pseudomonadota > Gammaproteobacteria > Xanthomonadales > Xanthomonadaceae > Pseudoxanthomonas_A. The sequence goes on along the minus strand of JAATFG010000132.1, from coordinate 22,321 downwards.
CCTGCTCAGCGGCGCCGACCCGACCGAGCACCTGCCGTTCGGCCGCTATGTGCGTCCGCGCGCCGAGAACGTCACCAACGCCCTGGCGGAACTTGCGGCGGAGCATGGCGTGGCCTTCGTCGATTGCTTCCACGACGCGGAGGTGCGCAAGCGCCATTACTGGTCGGATGACAAGATGCACCTCAATGCGATCGGGCATGCGCACGTGGCCAGCCTCGTGCTGCATGCCCTGATCGGCACGCCCGTCGCCGCGCCGGCGCCGGTGCCGCCGCCGACGCGCTCGTCGCTGGCCGCGACCGTGCACTACTTGCGCATCCAGGTCATCCCGTGGTTCAAGCGCCGCCTGACCGGACGCTCTTCCGGCGACGGTCGCGTCGAGAAGCATCCCCACTGGACACGCATCGCACCCGACCACGCATGATCGCCACGCATTGACCCTGATCAATGCAGCCGTACCGGTGCGCGACCAGACTTTCCCCGGACACGAGGACGACGAGGGGAAACACGATGAGCCTGCTGATCTGGCAAGACGACTTGAACACCGGCATCGACGTGATCGACGGCCAGCACCGCCGCATCGTCGACATGCTCAACCAGTTGCACAGCGCGCAACTGGGCCGCAATCCGGTGCTGGTCGGCGAAGTGATCGACGAACTGGTGGACTACACCTTGTCGCACTTCGCCTTCGAGGAAGAACTGATGGAAGAGGCCGGCTATCCGTTCACCGATGCGCACAAGCGCGTGCATGCGCTGTTCACCCGCCGCGTCAACGAATACCGGCTGCGTTTCCGCGCCGGCGAGGACGTCGCCGACGAACTCAAGAGCCTGCTTTCGCGCTGGCTGTTCAACCACATCCGCAACGACGACAAGGCCTACGTGGCGGACGTGAAGCATCATCTCAACCGCTTCGCCCGCGAACACCAGCAAGGCGGCTGGCTGAGCCGCACCGTGCATCGCATCTTCGGCAAGGCCGCGTGACGTTTTTCCTCTCTCCCGCGAGGGAAGAGGGAAAACGCGTCATTCCTCGTACGGCTTGACGAACAGCAGCGCCAGCAAGGTCAGCATTGCCGCAGCGGCAAGATAGAAACCGACTGCGTGCAAACCATACTGGTTGCCGAGCTTGGTCGCGATCATCGGCGCGAACGAGGCACCGAGGATGCCGGCGAGGTTGAACGCCAGCGACGCGCCGGTGTAGCGCACCGCGGTCGGGAACATTTCCGCCAGGGTGGTGCCGCCGGGGCCGTAGGTGAAGCCCATCGCGGCCAGGCCCAGCGCCATCCACGCGAACGCGCCGAGCGCGCTGCCCGAGGCGAACAGCGGCGAGGCGAACAGGCCGAACAGGATGATGATGATGGTCGAGGCGATCATCGCGTTGCGCCGGCCGAACCTGTCCGCGTAAAGCGCCGACAGCGGAATCGTCAACGCGAAGAACAGCACGCCGACCATCTGCAGCAGCAGGAATTCCTTGCGCGGGATGTGCAGGTTGCTGGTGCCCCAGCTCAGCGCGAACACGGTCATCAGGTAGAACAGCACGAAGGTCGCGACCAGGCCGAAAGTGCCGGCGACGAGGCGGCCCGGATATTTGAAGATCACGTCGGCAATCGGCACGCGCACGCGCTCCTCGCGCTCGATCGCGCGCTGGAAATCCGGTGTCTCGGTGATCTTCAGCCGCACCCACAGGCCGGTGACCACCAATACCGCGGAAAACACGAACGGAATGCGCCAGCCCCAGGCGAGGAACTGCGCATCGCTGACGTTGGACGTGAGCAACAGGAACACCGCGGTCGAACACAGGAAGCCGATCGGCGCGCCGAGCTGCGGGAACATGCCGTACCACGCGCGCTTGCCTTCCGGCGCGTTCTCGGTCGCCAGCAACACCGCGCCGCCCCATTCGCCGCCGAGGCCAATGCCCTGCCCCAGCCGGCACAATGCGAGCAGCAGCGGCGCGGCGATGCCGACTTGCGCATACGTCGGCAGCAAGCCGATCACCACGGTCGAAGTGCCCATCGTCAACAACGCCGCGACCAGCGTCACCTTGCGCCCGATGCGATCCCCGAAGTGGCCGAACAGCGCGCTGCCGATCGGCCGCGCGAGGAACGCCAGCGCGAACGTCGCGAACGACTGCAAGGTCGCCGTGGCCGCATCGCCGCCCGGGAAGAACAGCTTCGGGAACACGATCACCGCCGCGGTGGCGTAGATGTAGAAATCGAAGAACTCGATGGTGGTGCCGATCAGGCTGGCGAACAGCACCCGCGCGGGCGAGTTGACGGCGGCTTTTTCAGCGGTGATGACGGAGCTCATTGCGGACGCAGGAATTGGAAGCTGGGCGATTCTGGCAGATTCGCGCGCCTCATCGGGCATCGGTTTCATTCGCCACGAACCGCGCCATCAAGCATCAAGGTTGATCCACGTCGCCTTGATCTCGGTGTACTTGTCGAAGGCGTGCAGCGACTTGTCCCGGCCGTTGCCGGACTGCTTGTAGCCGCCGAACGGCGCGGTCATGTCGCCGCCGTCCCAGTAGTTGATCCACATGCTGCCGGCGCGCAGCTTGCGCGCGACGCGGTGCGCCTTGGAGATGTCGCGCGTCCACACCGCCGCGGCCAGGCCGTAGTCGCTGTCGTTGGCGATGCGCAGCGCTTCCTCCTCGTTGGCGAAGCCGATCACCGACAACACCGGCCCGAAAACCTCTTCGCGCGAAATCGTGTCGCCGTGCTTGACGTCGTCGAAGATCGTCGGCTCGATGTAGCAGCCACCTTCGACCACGTCGGCGCGCTTGCCGCCAAGCGCCAGCGTGTTGCCATCGGCCCTGGCCTTTTCGATGTAGCCGAGCACGCGCGCGGTCTGCGTTTCGTCGACCATCGCGCCCATCTGCGCGCCCGGATCCAGCGGATGCCGCGGCTGCAGCTTGCTGCCGGCTTCGACGACTTTGCTGACGAACGCGTCCTTGATGCTGCGCTCGACCAGCAGGCGCGACGCCGCGGTGCACACTTCGCCCTGGTTGTAGAAGATCGACATCGCCGCGGTCTTCGCCGCCTCGTCGAGGTTCGGCGCATCGGCGAAGACGATGTTCGGGCTCTTGCCGCCGCATTCCAGATAAGTACGTTTCAGGTTCGACAAACCCGCGCATTGCAGCAGGCGCTTGCCGACCGCGGTGGAGCCGGTGAAGACCAGGCCATCGACGTCCATGTGCAGCGCCAGCGGCTCGCCGACTTCCTTGCCGAAACCGGGCAGCACGTTGAACACGCCGGCGGGAATGCCCGCCTCGAACGCGAGCTGGGCCAGGCGGATCGCGGTCAGCGGCGACTTCTCGCTCGGCTTGAGGATGAAGGAATTGCCCATCGCCAGCGCCGGCGCGAATTTCCACGCCGCCATCACCATCGGGAAATTCCACGGCACGATCGCCGCCACGATGCCCAGCGGCTCGCGCGTGATCATGCCCAGCTCGCCGGGGCCGGTCGGCGCGACTTCGCCGTAGACCTTGTCGATCGCTTCGGCGCTCCAGGCGATGCAGCGCGCGGTGGCCGGCGCGTCGTAGGACATCGCATCGCCGATCGGCTTGCCCATGTCGAGGGTTTCGAGCAATGCGAGTTCGTCGAGATTCGACTCGACCAACGTGGCGAATTTCTGCAAGACCTTCTTGCGCCGGGCCGGCGAGGCATTCGACCACTCGCCCGCGTCGAACGCGGCGCGCGCGGCTTTCACCGCGATCTCCACGTCGGCGCTTTCGCATTGCGCGACCTTGCCGAGCGATTTTCCGTCGATCGGACTGATGCAGTCGAAGGTCTTTCCGCTCGCCGCATCGACGTATTGGCCGCCGATGAAGGCGCGGGTTTCGATTTTCAGTTGCGAAGCAAGCTGCTGCCAGTCGGCGAAGGTCTTGGGCATGGACATGAGGAGATTTCCCGGGTTTTTGCCGTCATTCCGGCGAATGCCGGAATCCAGCGACGTTGATTTTCGGAAGACAACAACAGCAAAGGCACTGGTTCCCGACGTTTGCCGGGACGACGGGAAAACTAGAACGTCGCCGGCGTGTTCGCGCTGAACACCACCGCATCGGTCTTGCCGACGTTGCGGAAGCGGTGCGGCACGCGGCTCTCGAAATAATAGGCTTCGCCGGTACGCAGCACGCGCACCTGCTCGCCGACGGTGACTTCGACTTCGCCCTGCACCACCACCCCGCCCTCCTCGCCGTCGTGGCGCAGCATTTCCGCGCCGGTGTCCGCGCCCGGCGGCATCACTTCGCGCAGGATGCACATCGCGCGCTGCGGGCGACGCTGGCCGACGAGAAAGTAGTGCAGGCCGGCGTTGCCGACGTCGGGCAATTCATCGCTGGCGTAAAACGGGCTGTCGTTCTGCGCGGCATCGGCGTCGTAGGTGAAGAACTCGGCCAGCGAAATCGGAATGCCATCGAGCACCTTCTTCAGCGAACTCACCGACGGGCTGACCTTGTCCTGCTCGATCAGCGAGATCGTGCTGTTGGTCACGCCCACGCGCTTGGCCAGTTCGCGCTGGCTCAGGCCTTTCGCGGTGCGGACCCGCTGCAATCGTGCGCCAATGTCCAAGGCGTCGTCCTTATCGTGGCATGGGGTGGTGTTGCGAATAATTTACCCGGTTGTAAAGTTTTTTCAACGCGCGCAAAATTTCGGCCACCGTCTCCCCACCGCCGAGCACGCCATGAGCGCCGATTCCCCTTCCGATTTCGCTACCCGACTCGACACCCTGGCGACGAGCACGCCGGACAAGCTCGACGCGTTCTGGATGCCGTTCACCGCGAACAGGCAGTTCAAGGCCAGGCCGCGTTTGCTCGCGAGCGCGAAGGACATGCACTACACCGACGTCGATGGCCGCGAAGTGCTCGATGGTTGCGCCGGGCTGTGGTGCGTCAACGCCGGCCACGCGCGTCCGCGCATCGTCAAGGCGATCCAGCAGCAGGTCGAGAAACTCGATTTCGCGCCGAATTTCAGCATGGCCTCGCCGCTGCCGTTCGTGCTCGCCGAACGCCTCGCGCAGATCACGCCGGGCGACCTGAACCACGTGTTCTACGCCAACTCCGGTTCCGAAGCGGTGGACAGCGCGATGAAGATCGCGCTTGCCTACCATCGCGTGCGCGGCGAAGGCCAGCGCACCCGCTTCATCGCCCGCGAAAAGGCCTACCACGGCGTCGGCTTCGGCGGCATTTCGCTCGGCGGCCTGCCGAACAACCGCAAGTGGTTCGGCCCAGGCTTGCCGAACGTTTCGCACATCCGCCACACCCTCGACATCGCGCGCAACGCGTTCTCCGAAGGCCTGCCGCAATACGGCATCGAACTGGCCGAGGACCTCGAACGCCAGATCGCGCTGTACGACGCCAGCACGATCGCCGCGGTGATCGTCGAGCCGATTTCCGGCAGCGCCGGCGTGATCCTGCCGCCGGACGGCTACCTCAAGCGCCTGCGCGAAATCTGCGACAAGCACGGCATCCTGCTGATCTTCGACGAAGTGATCACCGGCTTCGGCCGCACCGGCAAGGCCTTCGCATCAACGCGTTTCGGGGTGACGCCGGACATGATCACCGCGGCGAAAGGCATCAGCAACGGCACGATCCCGATGGGCGCGGTGTTCGTCAGCGAGCGCCTGCACAAAGCCTTCGAGCAAGGCGCGGACAACGCGATCGATCTTTTCCACGGCTACACCTATTCGGGCCACCCGCTCGCGTGCGCCGCGGCGATCGCCACGCTCGACACGTATCTGGAGGAAAACCTGTTCGAGAAGGCGATCGAACTGGAAAGCTACTGGCAGCAGGGCCTGCATTCGCTGAAAGGTTTGCCGAACGTGATCGACCTGCGCAATTTCGGCCTGATCGGCGCGGTCGAACTCGCGCCGCGCGAAGGCGCGCCGGGCGCGCGCGGCTACGACGTGTTCGCCAACGCCTTCCACGAACAAGGCCTGCTCGCGCGCGTCACCGGCGACGTGATCGCGCTGTCGCCGCCGCTGATCATCGAGAAGACGCACATCGACCAGATCTTCGACAAGCTGGGCAAGGCGATCACGGCGACTGCCTGATCGAAACAGGAACCCGACGGGAAAGGCCGGAAATTCCGGCCTTTTTCTTGCGAAAAGTTTTTTCCCGCGAAGCAGATGCAAACGATTGAAGCCTTGGCTATAAGCTGGCTTCCGCGCATCGCCACGCGTAGGATGCGCGCCACTGCAGCCACCTGCGCTGCCGATTTAGTGACGCAATGAATCCCCTTTCGACACTCCTGCTCGGCCTGGCGATGTCCACCGATACATTCGCCGTCGCGCTAGGCAAGGGCGCGAGCATGGACAAGCCGCGCCTGCGCGATGCACTGCGCATCGGTGCATTCTTCGGTTGCATGGAAGGCCTCACCGCGCTGGTCGGCTGGTTCATCGGCGGCGCCGCTTCGCATTTCCTCGAACGTTCGGCAGACTGGATCGCCTTCGTGCTGCTGCTCGCGCTCGGCGCGCACATGATCTGGAACGCACTGCACGACGAGGACGCGGAAAAGGAAACGCCGGCGCACACCGGCAACGTCGTCACCTGGATCCTGGCGAGCCTGGCGACCAGCATCGACGCGCTGGCCATCGGCATCGGCCTGGCCTTCATGCACGCGAGCATCGCGCTGGTCGCGCCGACCATCGGCCTGTGCGTATTCGCGATGGCGACGCTCGGCATCGTCGCCGGGCACAAGCTCGGCACGCTGATCGGCAAGCGCGCGGAAATGCTTGGCGGCCTGGTGCTGATCGGCGTCGGCGCGACGATCCTCTACCAGCACCTGCACAAGTAAGCGCACCCGTCATCCCGGCGGATGCCACTATCCGGCGACTTGCGCAAAACCCGCGATCGCCCGGCGAAAGACGCCGGGTTCCGGCTTGCGCCGGAACGACGGCGATCAGGCATTCGTGCCACTAACCCGCGCGACCGCGTCGTGCGGATGCAGGCTCTCGAAGTGGGAGACGGTGGCCTCGTAGCGCTCGATGCGCGCGTCCTTCGCCAGCACCGACGCAACGCGGCGCGCGGCGTCCTCGCAGAACATCAGATTCGCCGCATTGAGCTTGGCGAAGGCCTGCTCGTCGACGCGCTTGACCGCGGTCTGCACCGGCGTGGCGACCGCGTTTTCCAGCGCGTCGATCAGCGCGACCAGCGGCAGTTCGTCGAACTGCGGACGCAGCACGGCTTTCACCGTCGCAGTGCTGCGCTGCGCGTGCGGCGTCGCCGCCATGCCGCGTTCGGATTTCAGCCAGTCGTGGATGCCGTCGATGGAAACGTTCCTGCCGCCGAAATCCTCGACGAAGCGCTCGGCATTGGCCTGCCGCGACAACGCCGCCGACGCCGGGCAGGTGCTGGAATATTCGATCGCCAGCGACAGCGTCAGCTGCACGTGGCCTTCGCGCAGCACCGCTTCGACCTGCACCGGATATTTCTTCCAGCCGGCAAAACCGCTTTCCAGCGCGAGCCGTTGCAGCATCGCATCGAAACGGATCACGATGCGCGCCGCGTCACTGATGCCACCCTGCGATTCGATGCTCTCTGCCAGCAGCTTGCGCAGGCCGGCGGGCGTGATCGCTTCGCGCGCCAGAGCCTCCTGCAACTGCAAATACAGGCGCGACATGTGGATGCCGCGTTCCTCGGCCTTGGTCAGGTTCACCGCCATGTCGATGCTGGCCGGCACCGTCACCTGGCCGCCGGCGCCATCGCCCACGCGCACCGGCAGGGCGATGTTGTCCATGCCGACCCAATCCAGCGGACGCGCCAGCGGCACGCTCTGGAAGGCAACATCCGGCAAATTGTCTTGACCTTGCGCAAGCGCGCGGCCGTCGGATTTGATCACGCTGGACATGACCTGCAACTCGTTCAATTCGGACTGCGATTGTACCCTTTCGCGCGCGCGAGGCCCTGCAACGGTCAGTTCCGCGCGGCACGCCACGCCAGCCACAGCACGCGCGGCAACGACGCCGGCGCGATGCCTTGCGTGCCGGGCCGCAAACGGCGCAGGCGTTCGCGCAACAAGGCCGAATGAATCTTGCGCGGCACGCCGGCAGCGGTGTTTTGCGGCCATTTCTGCAGCAGTTGCCGCGACCACGCGGCTTCGTCGCCGTCCTTCGGCGCGGCGATGTCGCCGGCGCCGAACAAGCGCAGCGCCAGCCAATGCGATGCGATCAGGTCCGCCTCCGCCGCCTCCACGCCGAACAGGCTTTTTTCGATCGATGCAATCGCCTGCGCCAATGGCGCCACCGTGGCGAACGCGGATGCGCCCGAAGCCGGCGTTGCGCGCAGTTGCTGCAACACCGGCAACACCTCGCCCAGCGCGAACCAAGGCGCTGCATGCGGCTCCAACACGCGACCAAGCGGATGGCGCGAACGCTGCCGCGACCAGTCGCGCAGCTCTTCGCCCCACCATGCGAGTTTCGCATCGGCCGGCAGGGTTTCGCCCTGCACGTTCATCGCGTCCTCGAATTCCTGCAGCAGCGCGAACCACGCCACCGCCAGCTCGCGCTGCGACGCGGGCACGAAGGTTTCCGCGATCTGCCATTCCGGCCAGCGCGCACGCCATTTCTCGAGGAAGGAATCCAATGCAGTGTTCATGCGTCGTTCGCGGCGGGAATGCCGCTCCTACAATTCAGGGCCAGCGCGCCGCATCGCGCAATTCGGAAGGCGATTCGCACGCCGCGTCCGCGCCCCACGTCGCGGGATTCTCTTCATCGCGACGATAGCCCCACAACGCCGCGATCGAGCGCATGCCCGCGGCGCGCGCGGCAATGATGTCGCGCTCGTCGTCGCCGACGTACACGCAATCGTCCGCAGACACGCCGAGGCGTTGCATCGCTTCCAGCAACGGCAACGGGTGCGGCTTGTGTTCCGCGGTCGTGTCGCCGCCGATCAGCACCGCGCTGCGCGCATCCCAGCCAAGCGGCGGAAGGATGTCGCGCGCGAGGTATTCGGGCTTGTTGGTGACGATGCCCCAGCGCGTGCCGGCGTTTTCCAGCGCGCGCAGCATGTCCTCGACGCCGGCGAACGGCAGGCCATGCCTGCCGATTTCGCCACGATAGATTTCGAGGAATTCGGCAACCCAGGCTTCGCGCGCTTCCTGTTCGACCTCCGCAAAGGCCGCGCCGAGCATCGCCCGCGAACCGCGCGACACGAATGGACGCAGGCTTTCGAGCCGCATCGGTGAGATGCCGCGCGATGCGCGCATCCGGTTCACCGTGGCGAGGAAATCCGGTGCGCTGTCGAGCAAGGTGCCGTCGAGGTCGAACAGCGCGACTTGCGGAAAATTCACGGTTTCACCGCGAAAGCCAGATAGTTCACTTCGGTGCGCGAGGAAATCCGCGCGTTGTTGCGCAGCGGATCGTACAACAGGCCGCTGACGTCGCGCAGTTCCAGCTTCGCCTCGCGCAGCCACGCGGCCAGTTCGTGCGGCCTGATGAAATCCTGGTAGCGGTGCGTGCCCTTCGGCAGCAGGCGCACGACGTACTCGGCGCCGACGACGGCGAAGGCGAACGCGGCCGGCGTGCGGTTGAGCGTGGACAGGAACAGCTTTCCGCCGGGCTTCAACAGTTTCGCGCAGGCATCGAGGATCGACGCCGGGTCGGGCACGTGTTCGAGCATTTCCATGCAGGTGATCGCGTCGAAACTCGCCGGCATCTCGATCGCAAGCTGCTCGACCGACTTCAACTGGTAATCGACCTGCACGCCGGATTCGAGGCGATGCAGCTTGGCGACCTTGATCAAGTCCGGCGACAGATCCAGCGCCGTGACATGCGCGCCGAGTTTCGCCAGCGCTTCGCTGAGCAAACCGCCGCCGCAGCCGACATCGAGCACTTTCGCGCCGTTCAGGCCCATGCGCTGCGCAACGTAACCGAGGCGCACCGGATTCAACACGTGCAGCGGTTTCTGCGGGCCGTGCTCGTCCCACCAGCGGTTGGCGAGCGCGCCGAATTTGTCCAGTTCGCTCTGGCTGAAATTTTCTGCGGCTGCGTTCATGGTCTGCCTCTCATTGCATCGTCCAGACGATGCGAATCATCTGTGAATCGCGGCGATCTTCGTCCGCCATTGCTTCGCGTTGGCGAGAATCGCGGGCACGTCCATGCCGACCAGTTCGCGCTCGACCAACTTCGGCTTGCCGGCGATCCACACGTCGCTGACTTGCTGGCGGCCGGCCGCGTAAACCAGCTGCGAGGCGACGTGGTGCAGCGGCTGGGTTTCCAGCGCGGACAGGTCCACCGCGATCAAGTCGGCGAACTTGCCGGCCTCGATGCTGCCGATCCTGTCGGCCAGACCGAGCGCGGTCGCGCCGCCGAGCGTGGCCGCGCGCAGCGTGGCGAACGCGTCCAGCGCGGCCGCATCGTTGGCGACGGCCTTGGCAAGCAGCGCCGCGGTGCGCGCTTCGCCGAACATGTCCAGATCGTTGTTGCTGGCGCAGCCGTCGGTGCCGACGGCGAGATTGACCCCGGCGCGTTCCAGCGCGCACGCGGGACAAAAGCCCGAAGCGAGCTTGAGGTTCGATTCCGGGCAATGCACCACGCTGACGCCGCGTTCGGCGCACAGGTGGATTTCCGCTTCGGTGAGCTGGGTCATGTGCACGGCGATCAGGCGCTCGTTGACGAGGCCCAGTCTGTCCAGGCGCGCGATCGGGCGCTGGCCGTGGTCCTTGATCGACTGCTCCACTTCCTGCGCGGTCTCGTGCAGGTGCAGGTGCACGGGAATGTCGAGCTGGTCGGCGAGCATGCGCACGCGCTCGAAATTGGCGTCGTTGACCGTGTACGGCGCGTGCGGCGCGAAGGCGGTCGAAATCAGCTCATCGTCGCGCCATGCGTCGAAGGTTTCCTCGGCGCGGGCGAAGTATTCGTCGTCGCTCGACGCCCACGCGGTCGGGAAATCGATCACCGGCAAGCCGACCCGCGCGCGGAACCCGTGCCGCTTGTACACGGCCGCCTGCACGTCCGGGAAAAAGTAGTTCTCGTTGACGCAGGTGGTGCCGCCGCGCAGCATTTCGGCGATGGCAAGGGTAATGCCGTCCTCGACGAACCGCGGGCCGATCACCGCGCCTTCGATCGGCCAGATGTGCTGTTGCAGCCACACCTTCAACGGCAAATCGTCGGCGATGCCGCGCAACAAGGTCATCGGGTTGTGCGTGTGCGCGTTGACCAGGCCGGGCATCAGCGCCGCGTCGGGACGCGACACGGTCTGCTTCGGCGCGAATCGCCCGCGTGCCTCGGCAATCGGCAGGATCGCGACGATTTCGTCCGCGCAAACGGCGACGGCGTGGTTTTCGAGCACGACGCCGTGCGGCACGACCGGCACGACATAGCCGGCTTCGATCAGCAAGTCGCAGGCTTGCGGTTGCGCCTCGCTCATGCGCCGGGTTCCGATTTCGCGGAACGGAAGCAGATGCGGCGCGCGATCATCGACAGCGGGCCGATCATCCAGAAGATGAAGCCGCCGGTCCACACCGGCAGCACGAAGGCCAGCGGGATGCAGGCGGCGAACACCAGCAACGGAACCAGCCCGCGCACCACCAGCCAGCGGGCTTCGGCCGCGCCGAGCTTTTCGCGCAGGTTTTCCTGCTTCACCGCCAGCCAGCGGGTCAGCAACGCGAAGAACGAGATGCCGGCCAGCACGAAGGCATAGAACGCGAAGCGTCCCGGGCTGTGGCCGGTGAACGCTTCCGAATACAAGCGGGTCGCGAATGGCATCAGCGCGACGAACATCAGCTGCAGCACCGTGCACCAGACCAGCTTGCCGGTCACGCGGGTGATGCGCTTCCAGGTCGCCATGTGCCCGACCCAGAAAACGCCGGCGACCAGGAAGCTGATGACGAAAGCGATGAACAGCGAAACCGTCTCGCCATACGCTTCGTTCTCGCCGACGCGCCGGATCAGTTCCTCGCCCGGCAGTTTCAATTCGATCGCCAGCAGGGTCATGGCGATGGCGAACACGGCGTCGCTGAAGAACACGACGCGTTCGTGCGGCAGCAAGTCCCCGCGGTCTTCGGATTCGTCGCGGCCGTATTCGCCCCCGCCCGCCATCACTTCACCCGCGAAACGTATTCGCCGCTGCGAGTGTCGACCTTGATCACTTCGTCCTGGCCGACGAACAGCGGCACGCGCACCACCGCGCCGGTCTCCAGGGTGGCCGGCTTGCCACCGCCACCGCTGGTGTCGCCGCGCACGCCCGGGTCGGTTTCGGTGATCTTCAGTTCGACGAAATTCGGCGGCTGCACCGAGATCGGGGTGCCGTTGAACAGGGTGACGATGCAGGCTTCCTCGCCCTTCAGCCACTTTTCCGCGCCGCCCATGCCGGCCAGGTCGGCCTGCACCTGCTCGAAGCTTTCCGGGTCCATGAAATGCCAGTATTCGCCATCGGAATACATGTAGTTCATGTCGGTATCGACCACGTCGGCCGCTTCCACGTAGTCGGTCGACTTCATGGTGACTTCCTGCACGCGGCCGGAGCGGATCAGGCGGAAGCGCACGCGGGTGAAGGCCTGGCCCTTGCCCGGCTTGACGTAGTCGGTTTCGGTGATGACGGCGGGTTCGTTGTTGACCAGGATCTTCATCCCGTTCTTGACGTCGTTCATGCCCAGGTTGGCCATGCAAAACTCCTCGGATTGCTCGAATGGGAAAACGCGGCCCGCCGCGGGGAACGGCCAGGCCAGGTAAAATGGCCCGGCTCGCCTGCTGGGCGAGCTGGAAATTAAGGACGCCATGATACCCGCAAGCCCCCTTTCCTTGCAGCCGGTGCGCTGGCAGGCGCTGTGGCGCGACGCCGTGCGCGACCCGCGCGAGCTGCTGGCCCTGCTCGATCTGCCGCAGCTGGCCGCCGAAATCAGCGATGAAGCCGCCGCCCGGTTCGCCCTGCGCGTGCCGCGCGGCTTCGTCGCGCGCATGGGAAAAGGCGACCCGAACGACCCGCTGCTGCGCCAGGTGTTGCCGCTGCGCGCCGAAACCCGCGCGGTCGAAGGCTTCGGCCTCGACGCGGTTGGCGACGCCCAGGCCAAAACCGGCGCCGGCGTGCTGCAGAAGTACCGCGGCCGCGCCCTGCTCGTCGCCACCGGCTCGTGCGCGATCAACTGCCGCTACTGCTTCCGCCGCCATTTCCCGTATGCCGAGGAAACCGCCGCGCGCGAAGGCTGGCGCGAGGCCATCGCGCTGATCCGCGCCGATGCCTCGGTCGAGGAAGTGATCCTGTCCGGCGGCGATCCGCTGTCGCTGTCCACCGCGAAGCTGGCCGAACTGACGACCGCGCTGGCGACGATCCCGCACCTCAAGCGCCTGCGCATCCACTCGCGCCTGCCGGTGGTCTTGCCGGAGCGGGTCGACGCCGAATTCCTCGCCTGGCTGCGCGCGCTGCCATGGCCAGTCGCGGTCGTGATCCACGCCAACCACGCCAACGAATTCGACGCGCAAGTCGATGCGGCGCTGTCCTCGCTGCGCAACGCCGGCGCAATGCTGTTGAACCAGGCGGTGCTGCTGCGCGGCGTCAACGACGACGTCGACGCGCTGGCCGCGCTGAGCGCACGCGGCTTCGCCGCCGGCGTGCTGCCGTATTACCTGCACCAGCTGGACAAGGTGCAGGGCACGGCGCATTTCGAGGTGAGCGATGCGAACGCGAAGCGGTTGCACGCGCAACTGGCCGCGCGCCTGCCCGGCTACCTGGTGCCGAAGCTGGTGCGCGAAGTGGCCGGCGACAGCGGCAAGCGCCCGTTGCAATAGCGTGACCATTGCGTGCCGCAGCGCGAACTGGATCACGGATTGCACCTGCGTCATCATTGATCACGATTTATTGCGAACCGGTGATTGGACGCATGCGACCCGCATCGTGTATCACTATGGGTTCTTCGGAAGGAGCGCTGATGCAACCCGGTAAAGACTCGACCCTGCGCCTGATCATCATCGACGACAGCAGCGAAGACGCCGAAGCGGTGGTCAACAGCTTCCGCAACAACGGCGTGGCGGTGCGCCCGCTGCGACCGACCAGCGCCGACGAACTGGCCCGGCAACTGCAATCGCAACCGATCGACATCGTGCTGCCGGCGCGCAACGCGCGCTCGATCCCGCTGCCGGTGGTGCTGGAGAAGATCGCGGCCAGCGGCAGGGACGTGCCGGTGCACGTGCTGGTCGAAGCGCTGGACGAAGCGCAACTGATCGCCGACATCGCCGGCGGCGCCAGCGGCCACGTGCTGCGCCGCCGCCCGGAGCACCTGCTGCAGGTCGTGCAGGCCGAATGGGCCAACCTCAACGCGCGCCGCGAACTGCGCCGGATGGAAGCGCAGGTGCGCGAGACCGAGCGCCGCTGCGACGCGCTGATCGATTCCTCGCGCGACCCGATCGCCTACGTCCACGAAGGCATGCACATGCGCGCCAACGACGCCTACCTGGAAATGTTCGGGCTGGAATCGTTCGAGGACCTCGAAGGCTTGTCGCTGCTGGAGATGATCGGCAGCCGCCACGTCGCCGAATTCAAGGAGCTGCTCAAGCAGATCGCCAAGGGCGAGGCACCGCCGCCGCGCTACGAAACCGAGGCGCGCACGATGGACGGCAAGAGCTTCCCGGCGGTGATGGAATTCGCCCCGGCCACCTACGAAAGCGAGCCGTGCATCCAGGTGGTCTTCCGCCGCAACCTGATCGAGATGAACGCGGCCAACCACGACATCGACCCGGCCACCGGCCTGCTCAACCGCCCGGCGTTCCTGCGCAAGCTCGAAGACACGGTCGGCGCCGCCGCGCGCGGCGATGGCCAGTACGCCCTGCTGCTGGTCCAGCCCGACCACTACCAGCGCGTTTCGCAGGAAATCGGCCTGGGCGCGATCGACGCATTGTCCGCGGCGATGGCCAAGCGCATCGGCGAAACCGTCGGCGACGAGGCGACCGTCGCCCGTTTCAGCGACCACACCTTCGCGGTGCTGTTCAAGAGCGACTTCGCCCACGGCAGCGAAACCGCCAAGCGCCTGTTGCAGGCGTTCGCCGCGCAGGTGTTCACGATCGGCGACAAGACCCCGATCGTCACCGCCAGCATCGGCGGCGTGCAGATCGGCGAAAAACTCGCCAACGTCGCCCAGGTCCTGACCAAGGCCAACGAAAACCTGCAGGCCAATACCGCGCTGGGCGGCAATCGCGCGGAAATCTTCGATCCCGGCGCGGTCGACCGCGAAGCCGAAGAACGCATGCAGCTGTGGGCGCGGAAGATCCGCAATGCCATCGCCAACAACGCCTTCGCCCTGCACTTCATGCCGGTGGTGAACCTCAAGGGCGAAGGCACCGACTTGTACGAATGCCTGCTGCGCCTGGAGGACGGCGGCGAGCTGATCAACCCGCACAGCTTCGTCGGCCAGGCCAACGACGCCGGCCTCGGCGAGGAAATCGACCGCTGGGTCGCGGCGAATGCGATCCGCCTGATCAGCGAGCGCAAGAAGCAGGGCCACGACACCCACCTGATGCTGAAGATCGGCCCCGGTTCCTTCAGCGACGGGAAGCTGCTCGACGTGGTCGAACAGGCGCTGGCCAAACACGGCGTCGGCGGCCAGAACCTGTGGCTGGAAACCACCGAGGACAAGGTGTTCGCCAACCTGCGCCCGGCGCAGAAATTCCTCGTCGGCGCCAGCCAGCTCGGTTGCCGCGTCGGCCTCGAACGCTTCGGCGCGGGGCTGGATTCGTTCCAGTTGCTCGCGCATTTCCGCCCGGCCTTCGTCAAGATCGACCGCAGCCTGATCGAGAACTTCGGCAAGGACGCGGAATCGCAGCAGAAGGTGCGCGAGATCGTCGCCCGCGGCGGCGACGCCAACATCACCACGATCGCCGAATACGTTCAGGACGCCAGCTCGCTGGCGCAGTTGTACGCGGCCAGCGTCGATTACGTGCAAGGCTATTTCCTCGCCCAGCCGGGACCTGCGATGAACTTCGATTTCAGCCAGTTCTGACCGACACGGAAGCCCGCCGAAGCGAATGGCAAGTGTCTTGACGCGGATCAGGAAACATTCGCCACGCGCGGCATGCATCCGCGGCGCCGTGCTGTTGCTTGCCGCGCTTGCGATTCAATGCGCCGAAGCCGCACAAGGCGACATACCCGTGTATGGATTCAGGATAGTGCATCGCTATCCGCATGATCCGTCGGCCTACACGGAGGGACTGTTTTACGAGGATGGATTTCTCTACGAGAGTACTGGCGGCATCGGGAAATCGAGCATCCGCAAAGTGGAGTTGGAAACCGGCAAGATTCTCCAGCAAACCGGGTTGCCGGAACCGTTCTATGGCGAAGGAATCGTCTCGTGGCGGCAAAAGCTCATGCAACTGACATGGCAAGACCATGTCGGGATCGTTTACGACCTGAAGCGCTTTGCTCCGTCCCGGCGATTTTCCTATCCCGGCGAAGGCTGGGCGCTTACCCGGGATTCAAGCCATATCTACATGAGCGACGGCACGGCTTATCTGAGGGTTCTGGATCCCGAAACCCTGGCCGAGGATTCGGCCATTTATGTCACCCATGACGGCATCCCCACCGTCAACTTGAACGAAATCGAATGGGTCAAAGGCCAGATATATGCCAACGTATGGCTCAGCAATCGCATAGCACGCATCGATCCTTCAAGCGGGCATGTAGTCGGCTGGATCGATCTGGATGGGTTGTTTGATACGCGCACCCTTCCCGATCCGGGCAACGATGTCCTGAATGGCATTGCATACGATGCGGAACACGACAGGCTGTTCGTGACCGGCAAGTGTTGGCCATTCGTGTTCGAGATCGAATTGACCCACGAGTAGAGCCGCTTGCGGTTCGCGCAAAAAGAAACCCGCCTCCGGCGGGTTTCTTCGTTTCAGACCTCGCGACTGTTGCGCAGCGCGGCAATGCGTTCTTCCAGCGGCGGATGGCTGAGAAAGAGTTTATGCGCCATGTCCCCGGCGATGCCGAAGGCGGCGATCTGCTTGGGCAGCGTGCTTTCGCCGTGGTTGAGTTGCAGGCGTTCCAATGCGGCGATCATCTTCTGCTTGCCGGCCAGGTACGCGCCACCGGCATCGGCGCGGAACTCGCGACGGCGCGAGAACCACATCGCGATCATCGTCGCGAACAGGCCCAGCACCATTTCCAGCGCGAACACGATGATGAAGTAGGCGAAACCGCGCCCGCCATCGCGGTCGCGGCCACCGCTGAGGTAGTTGTCGATCACGCCGCCGACCACGCGCGCCAGCACGATCACGAAGGTGTTGAGCACGCCCTGCAACAGCGCCATCGTCACCATGTCGCCATTGGCGACGTGGCTGATCTCGTGGCCGAGCACCGCTTCGGCCTCGTCGCGGCCCATGTTGTGCAGCAAGCCGGTGGAAACGGCGACCAGCGCATGGTTGCGGTTGGCGCCGGTGGCGAAGGCATTGATCTCCGGCGCGTCGTAGATCGCCACGTCGGGCAGGCCGATGCCGGCGTTCTGCGCGAGGCGGCGCACGGTGTCGACCAGCCAGCGCTCGGTTTCGGTGCCCGGGTTCTCGATCACCTTCGCGCCGACGCTCCACTTGGCCATGGTCTTGGACAGCAGCAGCGAGATGATCGAACCGCCGAAGCCGAACAGCGCCGCCATCACCAGCAAGCCGGCCATCTGGTTCGGGTTCACGCCGAGGATCGACATGACGATGCTGGCCAGCGCCAGCACCGCAAGGTTGGTCAGCAGGAACAGCGCGATGCGCGTGGCAAAACCCTTGAACACGGCGGAACTCCGGAATGATTGCGGGGCGGTTTCCCGGAAAGTGCGGCGGCCATGGCTTGAATTCAAGTACCGGACTGCACGACGATTCAGCCTGCATGAACACTTCTCCGCATCGCGCTCCGGCTTATGTCGGCAGATTCGCACCCTCGCCGACCGGCCCGCTGCATTTCGGCTCGCTGCTGGCCGCGTTCGGCAGCTGGTTGCTGGCGCGGCACGCCGGCGGCAAATGGCTGATCCGCATCGAGGATGTCGACGCCACGCGCGAAGTGCCCGGCGCGGCGACATTGCAGATCGAAACGCTCAAGGCCTTCGGCCTCGAACCGGGCGCGCCGATCGTCAAACAAAGCACACGCGGCGATTTGTACCAGTCCGCACTCGATGCGCTGCTGCAATCCGGCGATGCCTTCGTCTGCCATTGCAGCCGCGGCGACCTGGCCGCGAGCAACGGCGTGCACCGGCATTGCGTCGCCGCGCAGCCGCGGCCCGATCCGGCGATCCGCTTGCGCGTGCCCGATGGTTGCATGATCGGTTTCGTGGATGGATTGCAAGGGCGGTTCGGGCAGGACATCGCCCATGAAGTCGGCGATTTCGTGCTCAAGCGCGCCGATGGCCTGTGGGCCTACCAGCTCGCGGTGGTGGTCGACGATGCGCAGCAAGGCATCAGCGACGTGGTGCGCGGCGCCGACCTGCTCGATTCGACCCCACGGCAAATCCTGCTGCAACGCGCGCTCGGCCTGCCGACGCCGCGCTATTCGCACTTGCCGCTGGTGCTCGACGGCAATGGCCACAAGCTGTCCAAGTCGCAGGCGGCGCTGCCGATCGATGCCGACGAGCCGTTGCCGCCATTGCGCGCGGCGTGGCATGCGCTGGGGCAGGCGCCGCACGAACTCGCCGGCGCAAACAACGTCGATGCCCTGCTCGCCCGCGCCACGGCGCGTTTCGATCCGGCGCGCCTGCCGCGCGTGCCGGCGCTGCAATGCACAACAAGCCCGTGAAACACAGCCGCTAGAATGCACGGGCTGCACGCGCACCGCGTTTTCCCGGAGTTTCCATGCCTCGCATCGCACTTGTCACCGGCGGCACCGGTGGCATCGGTACCGCCATCTGCAAGAAGTTGTCCGACATGGGCATCCAGGTCGCGACCAATTTCCGCAACCATGAAAAAGTCGGGCAATGGCAGGCGAAGATGCAGGCCGACGGCTACGCCATCGCACTGGTCGAAGGCGATGTCGCCACGCCCGAAGGCGCCGAGGCGCTGGTGCGCGAAGTGGAAGCCAGGCTCGGCCCGGTCGACATCCTGGTCAACAACGCCGGCATCACCCGCGACACCACCTTCCACAAGATGTCGCCGCAGCAGTGGCACGAGGTCATCAACACCAACCTCAACTCGGTGTTCAACGTCACCCGCCCGGTGATCGAAGGCATGCGCCAGCGCAAGTGGGGGCGGATCGTGCAGATCAGCTCGATCAACGGCCTCAAGGGCCAGTACGGGCAGGCGAATTACGCCGCGGCCAAGGCCGGCATGCACGGCTTCACCATTTCCCTGGCGCGCGAGAACGCCAGGCTCGGCATCACCGTCAACACGGTGTCGCCCGGCTACGTCGCCACCGACATGGTGATGGCGGTGCCGGAGGACGTGCGCGCGAAGATCGCCGCCGAGATTCCCACCGGCCGCCTCGGCAAGCCTGCGGAAATCGCCTACGCGGTAGGTTTCCTCGTCGCCGACGAAGCGGCGTGGATCACCGGCTCCAACCTCGATATCAACGGCGGCCACCACATGGGGTGGTAGGAACATTGCGCCTGGGCGGATTGCTTGTGCGGCGCAAATTTCGCGACGCAACGATTGCTGCGCAACATTCGCGCGGATTCAGCAAAAATGCCTGCACCTAAGGTCTAAGCGCATGCCGGTTGCACCCCGTTTTGCGCTGCGTCATGCTGCGCAGCAATTCGAGGAAGGGAGCGCGTCGCGATGTCCAAGACCATCCGCATCATCAAGAAATACCCGAACCGCCGCTTGTACGACACCGAGATTTCCAGCTACATCACCATCGAGGACGTACGCCAGTTGATCGTCGACGGCGAGGACTTCGAGGTGCGCGACGCCAAGAGCGGCGAAGACCTGACCCGTTCGGTGCTGCTGCAGATCATCGCCGAGCGCGAATCCGACGGCGACCCGGTGCTGTCCACGCAACTGCTCAGCCAGATCATCCGCTTCTACGGCGACTCGATGCAGGGCTTCATGGGCAACTACCTCGAACGCTCGATGCAGCTGTTCCTCGAACAACAGAGCCAATTCCGCAACCAGATGGGCAACCTGCTCGGCCAGGGTCCGTGGAACCTGATGAACCAGCTGACCGAGCGCAACCTCGAAATCTGGCAGGAATTCCAGCGCAACCTCACCGGCGGCTTCGGCCGTCCCACCGTGCACCCGACCGCGCCGCCTCCGCCGCCGGGCACCGCCGCGCCAAAGGCCGGCGCCGGTCGGTCGCGCTGATCCGATCCATCGCCATGATGAAAGAACGCCGGTGCAAGCCGGCGTTTTTTGTGCCCCCTCGCCCACCCGCTGCGCGGCATCCTCCTCCCCCGTTTGGGAGGAGGAAACTTCACTGCATCGCCACGCTTTGCGAGCCGCTGCAGTACTTCTGGTGGAACGCCTGCGCGCGCGGCTGCAGATCCTGCAGGGCCTGCATGCGGTTGGCCGGATCGGGATGGTCGGAGGCGAATTCCGGCGTGCGCTGGCCGCCATCGAGCTGGCCCATGCGCTGCCACAACGGCACCGCCTGCGCCGGGTCGTAGCACGCGGCGGCGGCGAGCATCAGGCCCACTTCGTCGGCCTGCGATTCCTGGTTGCGGCTGTACGGCAGCACCACGCCGTACTGCAGGCCGGCGCCGAGCGCGGCCATCGTGTTCTGGTCGACGCCGGACATGCCGACCGCGGTCTGCCCAAGCTGCACCAGCTTTTGCTGGGCCATGCGCTGCGCGCCGTGGCGCAACAGCGCGTGGGAGATTTCGTGGCCGAGCACGATCGCCAGCGCATCGGCGTTCCGCGCGACCGGGAGGATGCCGGTGTAGACCGCGATCTTGCCGCCGGGCAGGCAGAACGCATTGGCCTCCTGCGACTGGATGACGTTGACGTCCCACTGGTAATTGCTCAAATCCGGCGTCGGCTGGCCGTGCTCGGCGGCCAGGTCCGCGGCGACCTGCGGCACGCGCGCAATCAATCGCTGCGCGATCGCGCGCACCTGCTGGCTGGCCTGGTCGCTGGCCGGTTCGAGTGCGTTCTGCTGCTGCGCGTCGCCGAGCACCTGCGCATAGGCCTGCGCGCCAAGCTGCGCCTCTTCCTCGGGCGTGGCGCCGTAATGCGCCGCCGCGCCGGTGTAGGGATCGACCTTCTTGCTGGACATCCAGCTGATCGCCGCATAGGCGGCGAAGCCGAGCAGGATCAGCCAGCGCAGGTTGAAGCCGCGTCGCTGCGGTTGTCCGTAGATCGCCATCGGCATGCTCCCGTCAATCGATGTCCATTCGCGATGGCCGGATTCTAAGGCAATTCGGTGCAACCACGGCCCGCCACGCTGCGCACGCCACGGGCGCGCAGCGTGGAATGTCGGCTATGCTGGCCTGCCGGGCACGGAGGCCCATCGCAATTCCGGAGCAGTTCGTGGCAGTACATTGGATCGAATCACCGCAGCAATTGGCACAGCACCTGCACACCCTGCCCGCGCAAGTCGGGCTGGACACCGAATTCGTCCGCGAACGCACCTTCTGGCCGCAACTGGCGCTGGTGCAGATCGCGCTCGGCGATGCCGCTTCCGGGCAGGATATCCTCCTCGTCGACCCCTTGCCCAAGGGCATGACCGACGCACTGCGCCCGCTGCTCGCGTCACCCGAGGTGCTGAAGGTGATGCACAGCGCCAGCGAGGACATCGTCGCCCTGCAACACGCCTGCGGTGCGCCACCGGCGCCGCTGTTCGACACCCAGATCGCCGCCGCGCTGTGCGGCCTCGGCAGCGGCCTCGGCTACCAGAAACTGGTGCAGGAAATCACCGGCATCACCGTCGACAAGGGCGAAACCCGCAGCGACTGGCTGCGCCGCCCGCTGTCCGATTCGCAATTGCGGTATGCCGCCGACGACGTGGTCCACCTTGCCCATATCCATTCGGTGCTGGGCGCGAAACTCGCCGAACTCGACCGGCAATCGTGGCTGCAAGCCGATTGCGCGCGCCTGCTCGCCTCTGCCTCCGACGAGAGCGGCGAACGCTGGCCGCACCTGTCGATGCGCAGCGCGCAATTCCTCGATCCCGAGGCGCAGCGCGTGTTGCTGCGCCTGCTGCGCTGGCGCGACGCGCAGGCGCGCGAAACCGACAAGCCACGCACCTGGATCCTCGACAACGAGATGTCCACCGCACTCGCGCGCAAGCCGCCGCAGGACATCGCCGAACTGCGCGACTGGCTGGAACGCACGCCGAAATCGCCGCGCAAGCTGATCTAACCGCTGTGGCGCGCTCTGAACACGCCACAGGCCGACGAAACGGCGATGCCGCAGGCCATGGCCGCCGACAATGCCGACAAGGCGAAGCTGAAGAAACTGCAGGACGCCGTCGCCACCAAGTCCGCCGAACTGCACCTGC
>JAATFG010000036.1 GCA_015655355.1 Lysobacterales bacterium | reverse complement strand
TCGGCATTGGCGGCATGCGCTTCGGCCAGCATTTGGCTCAACAGCGCGGCCACGATCGCCCGGAAATCCATCGCGCCGGCATCGGTGCGCCACGGCTTCGGGATCGCGGCGAACAGGTCGCCGGTGAGGGCGTCGGCACGCGACCTACGCATCCGACACCCCCACCATCACCACATGTTCGTTCTCCTCGGCGGAGCCAACCAAGTCACGAACTGCCGGGGTTTTCGCGGACGTGGACGCGGGGCACTCGCCGGCTGATCCCCACCCGTTGGCCCGGGTCAGGCTGTAAGGGGTATTCCCATAACTTTCGTTGTGGTATCCATCTGAACCTTCGTTGTGGGAAAAGGCGGTATTCATGCCGCAATCCCCGTTTGTGTATTGCGCCCTTTGGCTGATGGGCTGATGCTTTCCCCTTGTTCCTGGGGCAGCTTCAGTCCCAACTTGATGGCGATTTCATGGGCCTTCCCGTAGAAGGCCTTCGATTGGCCGTTGAGCACCCGGTACACCTCATTGCGGGTGTAGCCATTGGCTTCAGCCCACTGGGTGGTCGTGATGCCCTGCATGCGCAGGCGCTGTTTCACTTGTTCCGGCGTCAGGACCTTCGCGGGTCGGGACATTTGAGGCGGCTCCGTGATGCAAACAAAGTTGCGTTATCTACGGAGCAGATACTAGAGCCAGCTCTTTATAAGTCAAGAGTTTTCTCTTTGTGTGATTGCAGTTCCGATTCGTTGCCCGCGTTCACTCATGCGATGTCACAGAAAAAACAAATAAAAACAGTTAGATATGGTGAATCGGAACCAGTGCCACTCGGTTCCGATTCAGTTCCGTTTCTCGCTGCGGGAATCGGAACTCGGATTGAGAGGGCCGCAAATGCGCTTGGAACTAGAAAATCTGCGGCTTCCGTGATGGGTGTATCCACAGATGCTCTTGCCCGCTACATCCGGGGCGAGAACATGCCAGCCTTCGAGATTGCCGCTCGGCTATGCCTTGCAGCGGGCGTTTCGTTGGAATGGCTCGCCACCGGAAAAGAGCCTGAAACCCCTCAAAATCAAGGCGAAAACGTAACGTCGCAGATTTTGAGACGGGAAGATGTGAAGCTCGCCGTCCAGTTGGCCGAGGAAGCCCTGGACGGGCGCCGCCTTGGTCCAGCCGACTACGCCGAGCTGGTTGCCCTGATCCACGATGCCCTGGTCAATGGCCTGCCGAGCGCCCAGGTATTGGCGTTCGCAAAGCCCGCAGCACGCGGTTTGGAAAGGGGAAACACGGATGCAGAAGGAATGGGCAACACAAGTCAGGGAGCTGCTGGCACGGGCAGCTAAGCCGGTGCCGACCGGATGGGAATGCCTGGATGCGATGAAGGTCAGCATCGACCAGGCATTGCAGGATGTGCCGAAGGAAGCCAGCGCGCGGCCTTATCCGATAGAGCGCAAGCATCTGATGGCGCAAATAGGCCTGAAAATGAAGCACTACGGCTTGCAGGATGAAGCACAGGCCTTCATCTATGCCACCGGCGCCGCAGTCCTGCAAGAGTTGGACAACGAGCAGTTGGCAGCCTTGAACTGCTGGCTGGCCAAGTGGGTGGAGGGAATGCACTACGCGGTGGATTCGCCCTTCGCTCCACCGGGGCGTTGAAAGGCGCTTAAAGGGCGTTGGAACGAAAGAGGGCGGCCGCTGGCCGCCCTTTGTTTTTGTGCGTCATCTGTTTTTCGCGCGCTTTTTTGCGTGCCGATTGTGTTTCGCTGGTGCGTTGCCCTGGTGGGAGTCTGAAATCGCTGGAAACACCTGTTTTTTCGGGTTTTATTCCGCTTTTTGTTTCGGTTTGTTCCGTGTATCTCGGATAAGCGATCTGTCTTTCGCGGCACAGCCATCGGCGCCAACGCGGAGGCGATTTCCCCGGCACGTTCGACCAGGGTGGCGCCGTCGCGGATCAGCTTGTGGCAGCCGCGCGCCAGCGGGTTGCGGATCGAACCGGGCACGGCGAACACTTCGCGGCCGCTCTCGGCGGCCAGGCGCGCGGTGATCAGCGCACCGCTGCGTTCGGCCGCTTCGATCACCAGCGTGCCCAGGGCCAGGCCGGCGAGGATGCGGTTGCGGCTGGGGAAATGTTCGGTGCGCGGCGGCGTGCCGGGCGCGAATTCGCTGACCAGTGCGCCGCATGCCTCGATGTGCGCGTGCAATTGCGCGTTGTCGCGGGGATAGGCTATGTCCGGGCCGGTGCCGAGCACGGCGACGGTGCGGCCGCCGTCCACGGCGAGCGCGGTTTCGTGCGCCGCCGCGTCGATGCCGGCAGCCAGGCCGCTGGCGACGAGCAGGCCTTCCTGGGTCAATGCATGGGCGAATTCGCGCGCGTTGTCGCGCCCGCCCGAGGTCGGGCGGCGGCTGCCGACCACGGCCACCGCCGGATGCCACAGCAGGGTCGGTTCGCCGGCGACGAACAGCGCCAGCGGCGGGTTGACCGCGGCGCGCAGCAGCGGCGGGTAATCGGCGCTGTTCCAGCCGATCAGGTGGTGGTGCTCGCTGCGCAGCCAGTCGCGTGCGGCGCGCAGCGCCGCCGCGTCGGGCGCACGCAATCTGGCGCGTTGTTCGGCGCCCAGCGGGCTGCCGGGGCGGGTGCCGGCCAGCAGCGCGGCGGCGGCATCGCCGGCATGGGCGTCGAGCCAGCCGCGTCGGGTTGCGGCCGCGCCGCCGCAGAGCACGAGTTTGAGCAGGGCGTCCAGGTTGTCCATGCATGCAGCGTGACCCGCAAACGACGACGGCGCCCTCGGGCGCCGTCGTGCGGGAACATCGGACTATTCCGAATCGCTGCGCGACCGCGCGCGATCGCTTGCCGAAAAGACCCTACTTGGTCGCGTCCGGATGCTTCAGTTCGTAGCCGACCTGGACCGGCTTGGTGCCTTCCATCACCAGCGCGTAGCTGACCTTGTCGTAGGTGCGGAACACCATCGCGTGCGCGGCGTATTCGTCCGGCAGGGTCGCGCGGCCGGCGCTGCCGGTGAAGGCATCGTCCATGCGCGAATCGCTCTTCGGGCCGGAGATCAGGTCCTTGACATGGCTGCCTTGGCGCCAGATCGAGAACACGGTGCCGTTGTCGATGCCTTCGCGGCGGCCGCCGGAAATGGCGATCACGTCGCGCGGGCCGCCGGCGCTGAGGTTGTCGGCCACGGCCAGCACGCGCAGTTCGTTCGGTTGCGGGACGTGCGCCGGCGGGTGCGGGAAGAACTGCAGGTCGTAGCGCTGTGCTTCCAGCGGCACGATGCGGTCGCCGGCGCGCACTTCCTTGCCGTTGTCCTCCAGCACCAGGGTGCTGGTGTCGACACCGTTGCCGGCGGCGCGGGTCACCGTGCCGATGCCGACCCGGGCCAGTTCATAGCCGAGCAGCTCGCTCTTCTTGTCCGGTACCTCGAAATTCTTCCACAGGCTGCCTTCGCCGAGGATGTGGTCGCCGCGCGCGTCGAGGTCGGTCTCGAGCTTCGGGCGCGCGTAGATCGCGGTCGGGCGCACCACCGCGTAGCGCTGGCCGACCTGGGCGGCCTGGCCCTTGATGTACACGGCCTGGCCGCCGGAGCCGCGCAGGCGGTTGTCCTCGAGGCCGACCACGTAGGGCAGTTGCTTGAAGTTGTCGTTGACGATGCGCAGGTCCTTGAGGAACGGCTCCACGTCCGCCAGCGGCACGCCGGTCAGCGGCGGCTCGCTCGGCGGCGCTGGCTGCGTGGCGGTGACCTGCACGCGGTCGAGATAGGCCAGGGAAAGCACGTCGCCCGGATAGATCAGGTGCGGGTTCTGCACCTGCGGGTTGGCCTGCCAGATTTCCGGCCACAGCCACGGCTTCTTGAGGAATTTGGCGGAAATGTCCCAGAGCGTGTCGCCCTTGCGCACCGTGTAGGTGTCGGGATGGCCGTTGGCCAGTTCGACCGCGGCCTGTTGCGCGGTGGCGAACGCCGCCACGGTCAGGGCGCAGACGCCCAAAGCTGTACGAATTTGTTTGATCATGGCGGTATGTGCCTGATTCCCCAGAGGCCGGTGGCCGAATATAAGCAAGTTTGGCGGGCGCAGGGCAAGCGTTGGCGTTAGAATTCGTGAGCGCCTGCCGGATTCTTCACGGCTTTTTCCTCCCCGGACGCCCCGGAACCTCTTTCCCCGCCCATGTCCCAGCTGCCGATTCTCGAATATCCCGATACCCGCCTGCGCACCGTCGGCACGCCGGTTGCCGCCGAAACCCTGGCCGATCCGGCCTTCCAGAAGCTGCTCGACGACATGTTCGCGACCATGTACGAAGCGCCGGGCATCGGCCTGGCCGCCGCGCAGGTCAACGTGCACCAGCGCTTCATGGTCATCGACGTCACCGAAGGCCGCGACCAGCCGCTGGTGTTCGTCAATCCCGTCATCCGCGACAAGTCGGCCGATCTGCGTGCCTACCAGGAAGGCTGCCTGTCGATTCCGGGCATCTATGCCGACGTGACCCGCAGCGACGGCATCACCGTGGATGCGCTCGACCGCCACGGCAAGCCGTTTTCGCTCACCACCGACGGTTTGCTGGCCACCTGCATCCAGCACGAAGTCGACCACCTCGACGGCAAGCTGTTCATCGATTACCTGTCGCCGCTCAAGCGCGAGCGTGCGGTCAAGAAGCTGGAAAAGCTGCGCAAGCAGAAGGGCGAGTGAGCTTGAGGCCGGCTGTAAAAAGGATCGTATTCGCCGGTACGCCCGAATTTGCCGTTCCCGCGCTGCGCGCCGCCGCGGCGCATGGTGAAGTGGTTGCGGTCTACACCCAGCCCGATCGTCCCGCCGGCCGCGGTCGCGGTTTGCAGGCCTCGCCGGTGAAGCAGGCCGCGCTGGAATTGGGCATTCCCGTGTTCCAGCCGGAAACGCTGAAGGGCGAAGCGGCGCGCGCGGAACTGCGTGCGCATGCTGCGGATTTGATGGTCGTCGTCGCCTACGGCCTGATCCTGCCGCGCAAGATTCTCGAAATTCCGCGCCATGGCTGCTGGAACGTGCACGCGAGCGTGCTGCCACGCTGGCGCGGCGCGGCGCCGATCCAGCGCGCGATCGAAGCCGGCGACAGCGAAACCGGCATCGATCTGATGCAGATGGAAGCCGGCCTCGACACCGGCCCGGTCATTCTCGAAAAACGCCTTGCCATCGCCGCGGACGAGACCGGCGGCAGCCTGCACGACAAGCTCGCCGAACTTGGCGCGCAGGCACTGGCCGAAGGACTGCGACTCCTGCGCGACGGCAAGCTGCCGCGCGCGCGCGCGCAATCGGACGATGGCGTCTCCTACGCGCACAAGCTCGACAAGGCCGAAGCCAGGCTCGACTGGACGCAGGACGCGCAACAACTCGAACGCCGCATCCGCGCATTCAACCCATGGCCGGTGGCCGAAGCGCAGGTCGCCGGCGAACGCCTGCGCATCTTCGAGGCGCAGGCGTTGGACCAAGCGCACGTACGCGCGCCGGGCCGGGTGGTTGCGGCGAGCAAATCCGGCATCGACATCGCCTGCGGCGCCGGCGTGTTGCGCCTGTTGCGCGTGCAGCGCGAGGGCGGCAGGCCGATCAGCGCCGCCGATTACCTCAATGCGCGCCGTGACGTGCTTGTTCCCTCTCCCCCCGCAAGCGGGGAGAGTGGGGCGGCGGGAGCCTGACGTGGCCATGCCGGTCAACAGTTCGCAGGCCGGCGTCGCGGTACGCGTGTTTGCGGCGAAAGCGATCGATGCGGTGTACCGCGGTCGCTCGCTGAAAGCCGAGCTCGCCGCGACCTTGCCGAAAATCCACGACGTGCGCGACCGTGCCCTGCTCGAAGCGATCTGCTTCACCGCGCTGCGCCAGCGCGCGCGCTACGACGCGGCGCTGAAGTCGTGGCTGCAGAAACCGCTGGGCGCGAAGGACGGCGAACTGCATGCGCTGCTGCTGGCCGGCTTCGCCCAGCTCGATGAATTGCAACTGCCGGCACACGCGGCGCTGTCGGCCACGGTGGAGGCGGCGCGCGCGCTCGGCCGCCCGCACCAGGCCGGCATGGTCAACGCGATCCTGCGCCGCGCGCAGCGCGAAGGCCTGCCGCCGGTCGATGCGTCGGCGACATGGCCGCAGTGGCTGAAGCGGAAAATCGAAAGCGACTGGCCGGCGTTCGCCGGCGCGATTTTCGCCAACAGCGCGCAGGCCGCGCCGCTGTGGCTGCGGGTCAACCGGCGCAAGCTGTCGCGCGACGCGTATGCGGAGAAGCTCGACGAACTCGGGCTGAGTTTCACCGTCGACGACGAATTGCCCGAGGCCATCCGCATCGACGAGCCGGTTGCGGTCAATGCGTTGCCGGGCTTCGCCGAAGGCGAAATCTCGGTACAGGACGGCAGCGCACAACTGGTCGCGGATGCGGTTGCGCCAGCGGCGCAATCGCGCGTGCTCGATGCCTGCGCTGCGCCGGGCGGCAAGACGATGCATCTGCTCGAACGCGATGCCTCGCTGCGCTTGCTGGCGCTGGACGTCGATGCGCGGCGCCTGCAGCGCGTCGGCGAGAATCTCGCCCGCAACGGTTTGCATGCCGAGTTGCGGCAGGCCGATGCCGCCGATCCCGCGGGTTGGTGGAATGGCGAATTTTTCGACAGCGTGCTGCTGGATGCGCCGTGTTCGGCCACCGGCATCGTGCGCCGCCAGCCGGACGTGCTGCTGCATCGGCGCGAGGCGGACATCGCCGCGCTCACCGCCTTGCAGGCGAAGTTGCTCGACAGCCTGTGGAAGCTGCTGCAACCCGGCGGGGTGCTGCTGTACGCGACCTGCTCGGTGCTGAAGGACGAGAACGAACGCCAGATCGATGCGTTCCTGGCACGTACGCCGGACGCGCTGGCCGAACCGCTGGACGCGCGCTTCGGCCACGCCAGCGGTGCCGGCCGCCAGTGCCTGCCCGGCGAAGGCGGGCGCGACGGCTTTTTCTACGCGCGCCTGCGCAAACGCCTGGCCAAATAACCAGGCAACGCGCCGTCGCGGCGTGGGGCCGTGCAATGGATGCGGGATGGCTTGCGGCCGCAGTTGCGGCGCGTTTCAGCGCTGTCCCGCATCGACGAGGCGGATCAGTGCGGCGACGGCGGCGTCCAGCCCGTTGCGCAGCCAGAGGGCGGCGGCGGCTTCGCGCAAGCGCGTGCGCAACGCGGCATCATCGAGCAGGCGCGCGATGTCCGCCGCCAGCGCATCGGCATCGGCGCCGGTCGCACGCAGCGCGGCGCCATGCTGCGCCAGCCAGTCCACGCGCGCGGCCTGTTCCTGCTGCAAGGGCAGCGCCACGACCGGCACGCCGAGGGCTAGGGCCTGCGGCAACAGGCTGCCACCGCCGAGCAGGGCCGCGTCGGCCTGGGCCAGCAGTGCCATCAGTTCGGCGTTGGGCAGTTCGCCGGCGGTGATCGCGGGCGCGGCGGCAGGCGTGGCGACCGCCACCGTGCTCGTTCCGCTTCCGGCGATTGCGGCGGCGGCGGCAGCGAAGATGTCCACCGCGCTGCGACCCGCGACGACGTGGCCGCCGCCGCCGGGACAGACCACGACGCGCGCCTTGTCGATGCCGAGTTTCACCAGCACTGTCGCGGCATCGGTGGGCGGCGCGAACAGCGTGCCGAAGCGGCGCACGACAACGCGCGGGAAAAACCGTGTGGCGATGCGTTCGCGCCAGGTCGGTTCGGCAAGTTCGACGCCGACCAGCCAGTGCTCGCTCAGCCGGCGCAGGCGCCGCCCGCGGAAGCCGCGGTCGCGCGCGCTCGGGCGCGAACTGACCAGCACGGTACGCGCGCCGAGCCTGCGCGCGGCGGCCAGTGCGGCGACGCGGGCATTGCCGTCGAACACGACCACGTCCGGGCGCAACGTTTCGATGGCATCGACGACTTCGTTCACCGCGCGCGTCGGCGAGGCGGACAGGAAGCGCGTCGGCCAGCGCGGCGCCGGCGTGCCTTGCGCGAGCAGGAAATGCGCCTCGATCTCCGGCCGCAAGGCCTGCATGGCGTCGGCGAGCAGTTGGCAACGCCGCGCCTCGCCGCTGCCATCGCCGCCGGACACCGGCACGAACAGGAGGCGCATCACGCTCCCGCCGCGATTTCGTTACGGCACGCCGACACGCCAGCCGTTACGCTGTAGGCGGCCAATCCCGTTCGTCCTGCTGCCATGAATCCCCTGCCGGTCACGTTCTATCTGGATGCGGACGACAAGAGTATCGCGTCGTGGCAGGCGCTGTGCCCGGACGCGGCGCCGTCGCGGCTGGTGCTCGGCGAGGATTACTGGATCGCGTTGAGCTGGATGCGCCTGCGCGCAGCCGGTGTCGACGTGGCCTTGAGCAATCGGGTCCCGGACCAGGGCGTCGTCGTCTTCTACGCCGGCGACAAGCGCGCGTTGTGGCCGGCGGTGCAGCGTGATTCGCGCGCCTTGCTGGTAGCGGTGCGCAGCGACCGCCAGCCGGTTGGCTTCGCCGATGTCGAGATCGTGCAGAACGCGGCGTCGAGCGACGGCAAGCGTTGTTTCCACCTGCCGCACTGGCCGCAGCCGGGCCTGGTCGCGCGCGATGCCGCGCGTGGCACGGCCCTGCGCACGCTGTTGTTTCCGGGTACGCCGCAGAACCTCGACGAAGGGTTCCGCTCGCCGCGTTGGCACGATTTCCTGGCGTCGCGCGGCATCAGATTCCGTTGCCATGAAAAGACGCCGGGCGCGGTGCAGCCGGTGTGGAACGACTTGCACGACGTCGACGCGTTCCTCGCCATCCGCCCCGAGGCGCTGGGCCTGATCGGCAACAAGCCGGCATGGAAGCTGTTCAACGCCTGGATCGCCGGCGTGCCGGCGATCCTCGGTCCGGAATCGGGCTATCGCGAATTGCGCGAAAGCGCGCTGGATTTCATCGAGGCGGCGAACGTCGAACAGGCGATGGCGGCGATCGCGCGGTTGTGCGACGCGCCGGGGCTGTATGCGGCGATGGTCGAAAACGGCTTGAGGCGCGGCGCGGAGTTCGGCACGCAGGCCACCGTCGCGCGCTGGAAAGCGTTGATCGACGACGTGCTGCTGCCACGCGCGCTGGCGCAGCAGACGGGTTCCGGCCTGCGCTTGCGTCGCTGCGGACGCGAATTGCACGCGCGTCTGAATCGAGCGCTGAAGTGAGCGCTCGGCGCCACGCCGGAGCCGGGAATGGTGGCGCGTTGGGGATTGCGCTCGCTGCTTTGGCAACGGCGGCCCGGAATGCGATGCTGCGCACATGCTTGCCCTGATCCAGCGCGTGGCCTCCGCCAAGGTCGAAGTCGGAAACGAAACCGTCGGCGCGATCGATGCCGGCTTGCTGGCCCTGGTCGGCGTCGAGCCGGGCGACGACGAGGCGAAAATCCGGCGCATGGCCGAACGCCTGCTCGGTTACCGCGTGTTCGAGGACGCCGCCGGCAAGATGAACCTGTCGCTGGCCGATACCGGCGGCGGCCTGTTGCTGGTCAGCCAGTTCACCTTGGCGGCGGACACCGGCTCCGGCATGCGCCCGAGTTTCACTACCGCGGCCCGGCCGGAACAGGCTGAACCGGCTTTCAACCGGCTGCTCGCCCTTTGTCGGGAAAAGCACGTCGGCAGGGTGGAAACCGGGCGTTTCCGGGCCCATATGGTGGTCAGTCTGGTCAATGACGGCCCGACCACCTTCCTGTTGCGCCCCTGAGCTGAATGCGGCAGGGTGTGACCGCCAGCCCAAGAAGCCGTGCAAGCTGGTAAAATACAAGGTTCCCTCATCCTTTCGACGGCGGCGCAAGCACACATGGCCAACGAACGTCCTGCCCAGCAATCCGAAATCAAGCTGTTGATCAGCAAGGGCCTCGAGCAAGGCTACCTGACCTATGCCGAGGTCAACGACCACCTGCCCGACGACATGGTCGATCCGGAGCAGATCGAAGACATCATCGGCATGATCAACAGCATGGGCATCAACGTCCATGAAGTCGCGCCCGATGCCGAAACCCTGCTGCTCGCCGGCGAAGCCTCCGGCGGCCGCGAAGTCGACGAAACCGCGGCCGAGGAAGCCGCCGCGGCGCTGACCTCGATGGACGCCGAAGGCGGCCGCACCACCGACCCGGTGCGCATGTACATGCGCGAGATGGGCACGGTCGAGCTGCTCACCCGCGAAGGCGAAATCGCCATCGCCAAGCGCATCGAGGAAGGCCTGGCCCAGGTGCAGGCTTCGCTCGGCCAGTTCCCGGCCGTGGTCGAATCGCTGCTCGAAGACTACGAGGCGCACAAGGCCGGCAAGAAGCGTCTGGCCGAAGTGGTCGTGGGCTTCAACGACGTCGAGGAGCCGGCCGAGGAAATCCCGGTCGAAGACGTCGACGCCGATGCCGCGATCGACGAGGACGAAGAAGACGATGACGTCGCCGGCGACGATACCGAGGCCGCGCCGACCGGCCCGGATCCGCAACTGGTCGCCGAGCGCATGCAACTGCTGGCCGATGCCTACGCCAAGTTCAAGCGTTCCTACGCGAAGAACGGCCCCGAGCACAAGGCCGTGGCCAAGTTGCGCGAGGAAATGGGCGAAGTGTTCGTCACCCTCAAGCTGCCGCTGGCGCTGACCGATTCGCTGGTCCGCCAGGTCCGCGACGTGCTCAACAAGATCAAGGATCACGAGCGCAAGGTGCTGCACCTGTCGGTCAACGTGGCCAAGATGCCGCGCAAGGATTTCCTGCGCGCGTGGGAAGGCAACGCGGTCAACCTCGACTGGGTCGACGATGTGCTCAAGCGCAAGCAGAAGTGGTCTTCCGGCCTGCGTGAAGTGAAGGAACAGATCATCGCCCAGCAGGAAGCCACCATCGAGCTGGAAAAGCAGGCGCTGCTGAGCCTCGCCGACATCCGCGAGATCGGCCGCGCGATGGCCTACGGCGAAGCCAAGGCGCGCAAGGCGAAGAAGGAAATGGTCGAGGCCAACCTGCGCCTGGTCATTTCGATCGCCAAGAAATACACCAACCGCGGCCTACAGTTCCTCGACCTGATCCAGGAAGGCAACATCGGCCTGATGAAGGCGGTGGACAAGTTCGAGCACCGCCGCGGCTTCAAGTTCTCGACCTATGCGACGTGGTGGATCCGCCAGGCCATCACTCGTTCGATCGCCGACCAGGCGCGCACCATCCGCATCCCGGTGCACATGATCGAGACGATCAACAAGCTCAACCGCATTTCCCGCCAGATGCTCCAGCAGTTCGGCCGCGAGG
>JAATFG010000069.1 GCA_015655355.1 Lysobacterales bacterium | reverse complement strand
GCGACCTCGATCCGCTTGCGCGCGAGGATGGTTTCGAGGACGTCATTGGCGGGAACGGCGGACATGCGCGGGACTGCAGCGGAAAGTGGGGGATTCTAACCTTTCGCCAGCGCCTGCGTGGCCGCGACGAATTCGTCCAGCTTCGCCCGTGCCGCACCACTGTCGATCGCCGCGCGCGCCTTGCCGATGCCGGTCGCGACCGAATCGGCGACACCGGCCACGTACAGCGCCGCGCCCGCGTTGAGCAGGACGATGTCGCGTGCCGGCCCGGTTTCGCCTTCGAGCACGCCGCGCAGCATCGCGATCGACTGGGGCGGATTGTCGACCTTGAGGTTGCGGCTGTGCGACATCGACAAACCGAAATCCTCCGGATGGATTTCGTATTCGCTGACCTTGCCGTCGCGCAGTTCGCCGACCATGGTGCCGGCGCCGAGCGAAATCTCGTCCATGCCGTCGCGGCCCCACACCACCAGCGCGCGCTGCGCGCCGAGTTCGCGCAACACGCGCGCCTGGATGCCGACCAGGTCGGGATGGAACACGCCCATCAGGATCGACGGCGCATCGGCCGGATTGGTCAACGGGCCGAGGATGTTGAAGATCGTGCGCACGCCCATTTCGCGACGCACCGGCGCGACGACTTTCATCGCCGGATGATGGATCGGCGCGAACATGAAGCCGATGCCGGTTTTCCCGAGGCTGTGCGCAACCTGCTCCGGCTGCAGTTCGATGTTGGCGCCAAGCGCCTCGAACGCATCGGCACTGCCGGATTTCGACGACACGCTGCGGTTGCCGTGCTTGGCCACGCGCGCGCCGGCCGCCGCGACGACGAACACCGAGCAGGTCGAAATGTTGAAAGTATGCGAACCGTCGCCGCCGGTACCGACGATGTCGACCAGATGCGCGCGCTCGGCGACTTCGACCGGGCGCGAGAACTCGCGCATCACCATCGCCGCACCGGCGATTTCGCCGACGGTTTCCTTCTTCACCCGCAGGCCGGTGAGGATCGCCGCGGTCATCGCCGGCGAGACTTCGCCGCGCATGATCTGGCGCATCAAATCGACCATCTCGTCGCGGAAGATTTCGCGGTGCTCGATGGTGCGTTGCAGGGCTTCTTGCGCGGTGATCGACATGGGCAACTCAGGAAATGGGCAGATAATCGCTGTGGTTTTCGACGCCGTGATGCGCGCCCTCAATCAGCACGACATGGCGGCCATCGACGGCATCGACAGGCAAGCAGGCATCGACTTCGTACAACGCGTCCTTGTGCGGCAGCGTCCAGTTCGCATCGGCCCGCGCCTTGCCCTTGCGCTTGGCTTCGGCCACGTCGCGCGCGGCGACGAGCAGGTACTTGTGCGCCTCGCCGAATTCGCCGCGCACATAGCCGCCGAGGTTGACGAAAAACAGCTTCGGCGCATCTGCCGGCGCCGGCATCGCGGAGAAACGCACCTGCCAGTCCTCGACGCCATCGACGATCATCCACGAATCCACGTGCGCCCCGCGCGGCTCGCCGAACCACTGCCCGCGCAGTTGCGGCCAGGTGGATTCGAGCGTGTCGCCGACGGCGAAGGCCACGTCGTGCAATTCGATCCTCGTCCGCGGATGCGTCCCGCCGAGCATCACCACGAACAATTTTTCCCGTGCGGCCATCAGCGCTCCAGGAAATTCTTCAGCAGCGCGTGGCCGTGTTCGGTGAGGATCGACTCGGGATGGAACTGCACGCCTTCGACCGGGAATTCGCGATGGCGCAGGCCCATGATTTCCTCGACGCTGCCGTCCTCGTTCTCGCTCCACGCGGTGACTTCGAGCGCGACCGGCAACGAGGACTTCTCGACCACCAGCGAGTGGTAGCGCGTGGCTTCGTAGGCATCGGGCAGGCCGGCGAACACGCCCTTGCCTTCGTGGCGGATCTTCGAGACCTTGCCGTGCATGATCCTGCCGGCACGGATCACCTTGCCGCCGTAGGCCTGGCCGATGCTCTGGTGGCCGAGGCACACGCCGAGGATCGGCGTGTGCTGTCCGAGCTTTTCGATCACTTCGAGTGAAACGCCGGCTTCGTTCGGCGTGCACGGGCCCGGCGAAACCACGATCTTGTCCGGCGCAAGCCTGGCGATTTCATCGACACTCAACGCGTCATTGCGCACCACCTGCACGTCCGCGCCCAGCGTCTGCAGGTACTGGACGATATTCCAGGTGAAGCTGTCGTAGTTGTCGAGCATCAAGAGCACGTCTGCATCATCCAATTGATTTCAAAGGACATTTCAGGATTTTGACGACTCCGATGCACATTCCATCACACGCATCGGCAGCCGCCAAGCAGCCCTGAAACGCCATTATCCAACGAACTGGAGGGCTTCAACAGCCCGCATCCTTGCGATGACAACTGTCTCCGATCAGCCTGTGCAGCGACATGCGTCAGATCTGCACCATCGCCCTGCGCCGCTGGCGGACGACATTGATCGTCAGCACGCTGACCAGCAGCACCGCAGCCACGACGAACACCGTCGTGCCCAGGTTCGCGCCGCTGAGGCCATTCTGCGTCGCCGTCGCGGCATCCACGCCGTTCGGCTCGAAGCTGGCGGCGTACATGCCGGTGTAGTGCATGCCGCACACCGCCACGCCCATCACCAGCGCGCTGCCGATCATCTGCACCACGCCACGCATGTGGAAGGCCAGCCACAACGCCGCGATCGATGCGACCACCGCGATCGCGATGGACGCCAGCACCAGCTCGACGTTGTAATGGAGCGTGGCCGGCATCCGCATCGCCTGCATGCCGGTGTAGTGCATGCCGGCGACGCCCAAGCCCATGAAGATGCCGCCGAGCGCCAGCTTCGAGGCAGTGAACACGCCACCGCCGGCAATCGCCAAACCGACCATGCACGATGCGATCGCGATCAAGGCCGACAGCACCGTCAACGGCGCGTCGTAGCTGATCGCCATGTCCATCTTGCAGGCAAGCATCGCGATGAAATGCATCGCCCAGATCGCACCGCCGCCCATCGCGGCAGCGGCAGCGGTGATCGCGCCCCAGCGTTCGCCAGCGCTACGCGCCGCCGGAATGCCGATGGCCAGTTGCAGCGCCGTGTAGGAACCCAGTACCGCGATCAGGTACGACAAGGTGACGAGCACCGGATCGTGTACGCATTGGATGGCATGGTCGTGCATGTTCATGTGAACCCCCTCGGTTGGTCTTGCAACGTGTGGCGACGGAGAACGGAATCGTTCCGGCGCCGATCAGGTGGTGAACTCGAAAACGCAGGCAGCGTTGCCGGCGTTGCGGCATTCGCTTTCCACGACACGCAGTCGGCCCAGGTGCCCGGACTCGTTGAGCAGTCCTTCCAGTTCGCCGCGGATGAAGTGGCAACTGTGGCCGTGATGCAATCCGCTGCCGCAGAACGGGCTGTCGGAAACGCGCAAGTTTGCGCCGGAGGCTTCAACCGCACCCAGCCATTGGCGCAACGCCGGCAGCGCGATCTGGCGGATCGAATCGGCCAAATCCAAGCGCGCGCCGAGCGTGTAATCGCGCTTGTACAGCCATGCGCCGACGCGCGTGCCGACATAGCGCATCGTCGCCTCACGCTTGCCTGAATCGAGGCCGCGGTCGAAATCAAGCAGCTTCTTGGCGATCTTCGGGTAGTCGCGCGCCAGTTGCGGCAACAAGAGTTCGGCGGCGGCGCGGTCCGGCATCGCATCGGCGGGAACCGAAGCGATGACCACGGCATCCACGGGCGTTTTCCCGGCCTCTGCCAGCGCCGTTTCCGGCAAGCGCGCCTCGAAACTCCTGACCAGCGGATGGCTGCCAAGCCGATCCTGCAATTCCAGCAACTTTTGCTGCGGGCCACGCGCGGTGACGGCCAACAGCGTGCCTTCGTCACATGCGCTGATCTTCGGGCGCAACACTTCGAAGCCACTGGCCATGATGATCTGGCCCATGCCCAGCATCAGCCCATCGCGATGGTCCGAAACGATGCGGAATTCGACGTCGATCATGGCACTCCCCTATGCCCAGTCGGATTTCGATTACACGATCCCTCGCGCCGACAATGCACTTTTTACCGGGAAAACAAGCCGCCGCACGTCACAGTTTGCAATGCTGCGCGTCGGATTTCGTCACGCGCGCGCCCTTCCTCGCATTCAGACGCGGGGATCGAAGCGATGGCTGCAGCGCAGCATGACACTGGAAACGCGGTGCCGCATGGAAGCGGCGCAGGCAACGGCGAACCGCGCGAACGCCATGCCGGCGAGCATGCCGGCGAACATCAGCCACCACATCGCGTTCGCGCCGATGCCGCCTGCGCGCGAACAAGAAATCGCGGCGATATCCATGCCCGCAGCCATGCACGCACAACACGCAAGGCTGCAGGCCACGTCGGTTTTCCATGCGCGCGGTCGCGCGGCGATGTAGTGCGCCAGTGGCAGCGCGCACAGGCTGCCCAACAACATTCCGGCGTGCATCGCCGGCAGTTGCAGCCAATGCAGGCGCAGCGATTGCCACGGCGCGCCATCGCCGAGCCCGCACCAACTCGTCAATTGCAGCAATCCACCGCGCCGCGCGTCGAGGCACAGACCCAGCAGCATGCCCACCGTGCCGAAGGCGAGCATCGGCCACATGCCGGAACGACGCGACGGCATCGCGGCGGACATGCGCGCGGCGTGCACGTCAGGCGACCTTCGCCGCCGGCGCGCGTTCGCCGGCGAAACGCGCGCGGATGCGCAGGTAGTCGTCCCACGTGTCCATGTCGGTGGTGCAGCGGTCGTGGCCAACCTCGTGCTTCACCACGTCGTCGGGATGGTCCTGGATCAGCTTGCGGCAACCAGGATTGATCTGTCCGCTCAGCACTTCCGGCACGCGGCTGGCGGCGAACAGCACCGGATTGCCGCGCAGGCCGCCGTGGTACGGCACGAGGATCGCATCGCGCGGCAACCCAGTGAACGCCGCAGCCAGTTCACGGTAATCGTCCGCACCCAACAAAACCATGTCGGCCAGGCACACCATCACCGACAGGCACGGCCGCTGCAACGCGGACAGGCCGGCAATGACCGAGGTCATCTGGCCTTCGGCGTGGCGCGGATTGCTGCGAAAATCCAGTGGCAGATCACCCAGCGCCTCCATCACTTCGCGGCCGCGATGGCCGGTGACGACGACGATTTCCTCGGCACCGGCGGCGAGCAACGCCTGCG
The DNA here is from genome assembly GCA_015655355.1 of Lysobacterales bacterium. Lineage (GTDB taxonomy): Bacteria > Pseudomonadota > Gammaproteobacteria > Xanthomonadales > Xanthomonadaceae > Pseudoxanthomonas_A. The sequence goes on along the minus strand of JAATFG010000069.1, from coordinate 46,219 downwards.
CGGTGATGCGCACCGCCGGCTGTTCGCCCTCGCGGGTCGGCAGCGGCAACAGTTGCTTGAAGCGACCTTCCATCCGCGTCGAGGAACCGGCCGCGAGCAGCACCACGGAATACGGCGCGATGGCATTCATGCTTCCACTCCCGCGCCACTGCCATGCATCTGCGCACCGATGGCCAGGTACTTGGCCGGGTCGCGCTCGAATTCGGCGCGGCAGCCGGTACAGCAGAAATAATGGGTTTGCCCTTGCATGGTCAGGCTGCTCATCGCGGTGGCCGGATCGACCGCCGCGCCGCACACCGGATTGACGTAGCCACCCGCGCCGACCGATGGCAACGCAATCGGCTTCACCTGAGCGGCGGCATGGCCGTGCGATTTTTCCGTCTCTTTCGCCGGTTTGCCGACGATGCGCTTGCCGCGACGCAAGGCAACCAGTCCCGCTACCGCCGACAACGCGATTTCGTTCGGCGTCACCGCGCCGAGATCCGGGCCTGCCGGCGCGTGCATGTCGGCAAGACGCTCCTCGGTCATGCCGCGCATCCGCATCACCGAACGCAGGCGCTCGGCCTTGCGCGCGCTGGCGACCACCAGCACGGCACGCACGCGCGAACGCAATGCGTCTTCCAGCGCGAGTTCGTCGTTGTCGCCCTGGGTCGCGACCAGCGCATAGGCTTCCGGCTCCGGCTGCGAGGACAGATGCGCCTGCGCCGCGCCGCCGGCATCGGCAAAGCGCTTCGCCTCGGCCACGGAAGCATCGGTGGTGACCTCGAAGCCGGCTTCGCGTGCGAACCACGCCGCCGACTTCGCCGTCGGCGTGCCGCCGTAGACGCGCAGGCGCGGCGCGACCGCCGCCGGCTGGATGAAGAGCTCCACTTCGCCATTGCTGGCGCACAGCATCGGTTGCACGTCCACGCCCTCCATTTCCTCGCCATCGTTGCTCAGGCGCAAGCGCACCGGCTTGTCCGCGGCGATCGCGCGCATCGCCGCCGCCTTCACCGCGCCTTGCACGCAGCCGCCACCGATCCAGCCGTGCATCGTGCCGTCGGCCTCGACCAGCGCCTGCGCACCGAGATAGGCCGAGCTCGGCGATTTCACAGCGATCACCGTGACCCATGCATGCGCGTGCGCCTGGCGCAGGAAATCACGGGAAAGATCGATCAATTCGACATGGCTCATGGCAGTCCTCCGTTGTTCACAACGCGCGCGCCAGCGGTTTCAGCACGCGGGCGACGCTGGCCAGGTCGTGCGCGGGCGCATGCAGATCCAGATGCGGCAACGCCGCGCGGATGCCCTGCGCCAAGGGTTCGTAGCCGTCACGACCGGCCAGCGGGTTCAACCACACGATGCGCCGCGCGCGCCGGCGCAGGCGCCCCAGCACCGACGACAGCAGCGCCGGCTCACCGGTGTCGTAACCATCGCTGACCACCAGCAGCGCGGTGCGCGAGTGCACCAGCGCCAGCTGCATACGCTCGAATTCGAGCAGGCATTCGCCGATGCGGGTGCCGCCTGCCCAGCCAGCCGAGAACATCTGCAGGCGTTCGGCCGCGCGCCACGGGTCGGCATCGCGCAGCGCCTCGCTGACGCCAGTCAACCGCGTGTGCCAGACGAACACTTGGGTGTCGAAATGCGCACCCTGCAACGCACGCGCCAAGCGCAGGAAGAAGAAGCTGTAAAGATTCATCGAGCGGCTGACGTCGAGCAGCAATACCAGGCGCGGCTTGGTGCGGCGGCGCTCGCGGAACGCCAGTTCGATCGGTTCGCCACCGTGGCCAACGCTGCGCCGCGCGGTGCCCGGCAGGTCGATGCGTTGCCCACCGCCACTGCGTTCGCGACGCAACATCAGCGTGCGCAGTTCGCGCGCGAACTGGCGCATCAACGCATCCATCGCGCGCATCTCGTTCGGCTGGTGCAGGTGGCGGAAATCGGCATTGCCCAGCGCTTCGGCATCGCTGGCGCCGCGCTGCGCCGCACCGCCGTCGGGCATCGCATCGCCGCCGGAATCGTCATTGGCGGCGACCGGCATGCCTTCACTGCCATCGCGACTTTCGTCGTTGCGCTCGCCGCGCGGACGTTCCAGCGCACCGATGCCGCCGCCGCGGCTTTGCACCAGCTTGCGCCGGTTCGGCGGCAGGAACCATGCATCGAACAGCGCATCGAAGCGTTCGAGGTCTTCGGCGCGCCGGCACAACAAGGCGCGCGCGTTCCAGCGCAGCAATTCGCGCTCGAACACATCGCCATGCGCCGCCGCGTCGATCAGCAACGCCGCGTCGTCGAGGCCGACGTTGAAGCCGTTTTCGCGCAGGAACGAAACGAATCCGGTCAACCGCGCGCGCAGCGCATCGCCCGGCGACGGCGTGCCCGAAGCGTGCATGCGGGCGTCGGCATTCAACATGCGGCCACCAGTCGCTGCACCACGTCCGCGGTCATGCCGGCACGATCGCCGCGCGTCTTCAACAGGGCCGACAGGCTTTCGAGGATCGCTTCCGGTTCCGCCGCATCCAGCCGTTCGACGTCGAGGCGCAGCAGCGCCGCGGCCCAGTCGAGCGTTTCGGCGATGCCCGGCTTGCGTTGCAGATCGAGGCCGCGCAGCGATTGCACGAACTCGACCAATTGCCGCGCCAACGTCGCCGGCGCCTGCGGCAGGCGCGTTTCGACGATGCGCAATTCCTTGGCGAAATCCGGGTATTCGACGTAGTGGTACAGGCAACGCCGGCGCAACGCGTCGGACAACTCGCGCGTGCCGTTGCTGGTCAGCACCACCCACGGCCGTGACATCGCCGTGATCGTGCCCAGTTCGGGAATCGACAGCTGGAAATCGGAAAGCAATTCAAGCAGATAGGCCTCGAAGGCTTCGTCGGCGCGGTCGATCTCGTCGATCAGCAACACGACGGCGTGCTCGCGGGTGATCGATTCCAGCAAGGGGCGCTTGAGCAAGTAACGCTCGGAGAAGATGTCCTCCTCCTTGGCCTGCATCGAGCGATCATCGCGGTCGAGCAGGCGGATCGCGAGCAACTGGCGCTGGTAATTCCATTCGTACATCGCCGAATGCACGTCGAGGCCTTCGTAGCATTGCAGGCGGATGCAGTCGGTGGCATGCAGGCGCGCCAGCACTTTCGCGATCTCGGTCTTGCCGACACCGGCCTCGCCTTCCAGCAGCAACGGCCGTTTCAGCTCATCCATCAACAGCAACGTGGCCGCCAGCGGGCGTTCGGCGATGTAGCCGGCGTCCTGCAGGCTCTGTTGCAGTGCGACAACGGATTGCATGCGGCTGCCCATCGGCGGTGTCCTGCGCTCAGGCCGTGCTGCGGTGGAACAGGTTGCGGAACCAGTCGCGTACCACCGCCCAGAACAGGGCGAAGGCGTTGAGCTCGGCATTGGCCTTGGCCGCAACCGGCGCCTGGGAAGGGGCGGACACCGGCGTGACGGAAGAGGGGGCACCCGGTTCGGCGCCATTCGCATCGTTCGCGGCAGGAACTGGAGCCGTACTTTGCGCCTGCAACTGCTGCACGTTGGCGGCGAAGTTGTCGGCGAACTGCTTGAGGATCTGCTCGGTGACGCTGCCCATCATGCGTCCGCCGAACGCCGCGGCCTTGCCGTTGACGGTCATCTCGCTCTTGCCGACCAGGTTGCTGCTGTTTGCATCGGCGCCAGCCTCGACGTGCGCAACCAGATCCATCGATGCGCCGGAACTGCCGGTGGTGTCCGAACCCTTGCCGAGCAGGTGCACCGTGCGCGTGGCCGCATCGACTTGCAGCACTTCGATGTCGCCCTTGAACGACAGGCTGGCCGGGCCGACCTTCACCGACACCGTGCCCTTGTAGTGGGTGTCGTCGATCTTCTCGGTGATCTTCGCGCCGGGCATGCAGCCGGCCACGCCCGCGATGTCCTGCAGGAACGCCCAGGCGGCATCGACGCTGCCGGGCATGGGAAAGGTTTTGTCGAGATCGAGTTTCATGCGTCAGTGCTTGTCCAGTCCGAGGGCGTGCGATTGCTGCCACACGCGGTACGCGTTGTGCGGCATGTTCATGTGGGTGATGCCCAGATGCGAAAACGCATCGACCACCGCCGAAGTGAAGGTCGGGATCGAACCGACGTGCGGCGATTCGGCCACGCCCTTCGCTCCGATCGGATGGTGCGGGCTGGGGGTGACCGTGTAATCGGTTTCCGACACCGGCGTTTCCATCATCGTCGGCACGAAGTAGTCCATCAGCGTGCCGCCGAGCACGTTGCCTTGTTCGTCGAACGGCAGCTCCTGGCCCATCGCCACCGCGAGGCCTTCGGTGAGGCCGCCGTGGATCTGGCCTTCGATGATCATCGGGTTGATCCGCGTGCCGCAGTCGTCCAGTGCGTAGAAGCGGCGCACCTTGGTTTCGCCGCTGAACCTGTTGATGTCGACCACGCACAGGTACGCACCGAACGGGAAGGTGAAATTCGGCGGATCGTAGTAATCGACCGCCTCCAGCCCCATCTCCTCGCCCGGCGGCACGTTGTTGTATGCGGCCCAGGCGATTTCCTTCATCGTTTTCGCTTGCTCGGGATTGCCCTTGACCACGAAGCGATCCAGGTCGAATTCGAGATCGTCCGGCGACACTTCGAGCAGATGCGCGGCAATGCGCCGCGCCTTCTCGCGGATCTTGCGCGCGCAGCGCGCGGTGGCCGCGCCGCCCACCGGCGTCGAGCGCGAACCGTAGGTGCCCAGGCCGTAAGGCGCGGTCGAAGTGTCGCCTTCCTCGGTGTGGATCACCGACGCGGGAATGCCGGTCTCGGTGGCGATGATCTGCGCATAGGTGGTCTGGTGGCCCTGCCCCTGGGTGATCGTGCCCATGCGCGCGATCGCGGAACCGTCCGGATGCACGCGGATTTCGCAGGAATCGAACATGCCCACGCCGAGGATGTCGCACATCTTCGAGGGGCCGGCGCCGACGATCTCGGTGAAGGTGACGATGCCGATGCCCATCAGCGTTTCCGAATTCGGATCGGCGCGCTTGGCCGCCTGCTCGGCGCGCAAAGCCTTGTAATCGACCGCATCGAGCACTTTCTTGAGCGCGGTCGGATAATCGCCCGAATCGTATTCCAGCCCCAGCGGCGTCTGCCACGGGAACTGTTCCTTCTGGATGAAGTTGCGCAGGCGGATTTCGGCCTTGTCGATGCCAAGCTTCTGCGCGAGCACGTCGATCATGCGCTCGATCAGATAGACCGCCTCGGTGACGCGGAACGAGCAGCGATAGGCGACGCCGCCGGGGAACTTGTTGGTATAGACGCCATCGACCTCGACGTGCGCGTTCGGAATCGCGTACGAGCCGGTGCAGACATGGAACATGCCAGCCGGCCACTTGGTCGGGTCGGCACAGGCGTCGAACGCGCCGTGGTCGGCGGTGACGTGCACGCGCAGCGCCTTGATCACGCCCTCTTTCGTCGCGGCCAGTTCGCCGGTCATCCAGTAATCGCGCGCGAACGCGGTGGTGGTGAGGTTCTCGGCACGCGATTCGATCCACTTCACCGGGCGACCGAGCACGATGCTCGCGGCGATCGCGCAGACATAGCCCGGATACACGCCGACCTTGTTGCCGAAACCGCCACCGATGTCCGGCGAGATGATGCGGATCTTCGATTCGGGAATGCTCGACAGCAGGCCGACCACGGTGCGCACCACGTGCGGCGCCTGCGAGGTGATGTAGACGGTGAGGTCGCCCTTGATCTTGTCGAACGAAGCGACGCAGCCGCAGGTTTCCAGCGGGCACGGATGCACGCGCTGGTACTGCATGTCCTGCTTGACGGTGACTTCGGCCGCGTCGAACGCACGCGCGGTCTTGTCCTTGTCGCCGACCTGCCAGTTGAAAATGTGGTTGTGGTGCTTGCGCGGGCCGTGCGCGCCGGTGTCCTTGCCGGCCAGATCGTCGCGGATCACCGGCGCATCCGGCTCCAGCGCCTTGAACGGATCCACCACGACCGGCAGTTCCTCGTATTCGACTTCGACCAGATCGGCCGCGTCGGCGGCGATGTAGCGATCCTCGGCGACGACGAAGGCGACTTCCTGGTTCTGGAAACTGACCTTGCCGTCGGCCAGCACCGCCTGCACGTCGCCGGCCAGCGTCGGCATCCAGTGCAGCTTGAACGGCTTGAGCGTTTCCGCGGTGACCACCGCGATCACCCCCGGCAGCGCGGTGGCCTTGCTGGTGTCGATGCTCTTGATCTTGGCGTGCGCATACGGACTGCGCACCATCACTCCGAAGGTCATGCCCGGCATCTTCACGTCATCGACGTAGTTGCCCTTGCCCTGGATGAAGCGCGGGTCTTCGCGGCGCTTGCGCGCGCAGCCGATGCCTTCGAGTTTTTCCAGGCGTTCGTCGTTCTTTTCGAGCAGACCCATGTCGTTCTCTCCTGTCGCGCTCAGGCGGTGGCCGCCGGTTCGGTGGATTCGCCCATCAGCGGGTGCGAGGTTTCGACCGGCTCGCCGCGCAGTTTCTTCGCCGCGTACTGGATCGCCTTGACGATGTTCTGGTAGCCGGTGCAGCGGCACAGGTTGCCGGCCATCCAGTAGCGCACTTCCTCGTCGCTCGGGCTCGGGTTTTCCTGCAACAGGCGGTAGGCGCGGGTAATCATCCCCGGCGTGCAGAAGCCGCATTGCAAGCCGTGTTCCTGGGTGAAGCCCTCCTGCAATGCATGCAGGGTCTCGCCTTCCTTCGCTTTCGCGGCGATGCCTTCAATGGTGAGGATGTCGGCGCCTTCGGCCTGCACCGTCAACACCGTGCACGACTTCACCGAGATGCCGTTGAAATCGACCGTGCATGCGCCGCAATGCGTGGTCTCGCAGCCGATGTGCGGGCCGGTGTGGGCGAGCTTTTCGCGCAAGGTGTGGATCAGCAGCTCGCGCGGCTCGACCGCGACGTCGACGTCGCCGCCGTTGAGCTTGAAGCTGACCAGGGTTTTCTTCGTTGCCATCGTCGTTCCTCAATCAGCGTTTCGCGCGCGCGGCAGCGGTGTGCAGCGCGCGCCGGGTCATCTCGCCGGCCATCGCGGTCTTGTATTCGACGTCGCCGCGCAAATCCTCGACCGGACTGCAGATCGCCATCGCCTTCCGCGCAGCGTCTTCGATCGCGGCATCGTCGAGTTTCCTGCCGAGCAGTGCGGCTTCGGCATCGCTCGCCTTCAATGCGGTATCGGCGACATTGGTCAGCGCGATCGACACCGACTGCACCGTGTCGCCCTGCATCTGCAACTGCACCGCGGTGGCCGCGGTGGCGAAATCGCCGGTCTTGCGCTTGAGCTTGGCGTAGCACCAGCCGCTGCCGGCCGCGGGAACCGGGATGCGTACCTCGGTCATCAGCTCGTCCGGCTGGATCGCGGTCATGTAGGTGCCGAGGAAATAGCCGGCCGCCGGCACCACGCGCTCGCCTTTCGGCCCGCGCAACACGAACGACGCGCCCAGGCACAGCATCAGCGCCGGATGGTCGTTGCCGGGATCGCCATGCGAGATGTCGCCGCCGATGGTGCCCTTGTAGCGCACCTGCGGATCGGAGATCAGCCCGGCCGCTTCGACCAGCAACGGGATTTTTTCCTTCAGCAACGGCGACCAGATCAGCTCGTTCTCGCTGGTCATCGCGCCGATGCGGATTTCGTTGCCTTCCTGGGCAATGTATTTCAGCGCCGGGATGCGTCCGAGGTCGATCAGGTGACCGGGTTCGGCGAAGCGCAGCTTCATCATCGGCAGCAAGCTGTGGCCGCCGGCAAGCAGCTTGGCATCGTCGCCAAGATCGACCAGCAACTTCACCACGTCGTCCACCGACGATGGTGCGTGGTACTCGAACGGACGCGGAATCATCGTCAAACCCCTCCGGTGTGTCGTGATGGCACTCTGCGCACAGCAAAGCCTGTCGGGCGCATCGGCGCAAACCTGGTTTCGCGAAACGGCGGCATTCCACCGCCAATGGCCGCAGCCTTCGCGCGAACGAAAAAGGGTTGTGCATCGCACAACCCTCCCGGCGTTTTTTCGTCGCGGCGAATGCGCTGCCTCAGAAGCGATAGCCGACGTAGGCGCCATACACCCACGGGTCGATGTTCACCGTGCCGACATCGGCGCCGTTGACCTTGGCCTTGGTGTCGATGTCGATCCAGCGCACGTCGACGCCCGCCAGCCAGTGCGCGTCGATGCGGAAATCCAGGCCCGCATGCGCGGCCACGCCCCACGACGAATCGAGATCGAGGTTGGCGCCTTCAAGCGGGCCTTCTTCCTGGATGTCGAAGAAACGGGTGTAGTTGACGCCGACGCCGACGAAGGGCGAAACCGTGCCACCCGGGTTGAAGTGGTAATGCAGCGAGACCGTCGGCGGCAACTGCTCCACCTTCGCCGCCTGCGCGCCATTCAACTCGACCTTGTGCTGGAACGGCCAGGCCACGATCGCCTCGACGCCGAGGTGCGGCGTGAACAGATACTCGAAGGTCGCGGTCGGTCGCACCGAATCGTCGACGTCCACCGCCAGCGCGCCACCGGCCAACGTGCCGTTGTCCGACTTCGGCGCCACGTCGTGCACGCCGAGCTTGATCAACCAGCCCGGCGCGTCCTGCGCATGCGCCGTGACGGAGATCGCGGACCACAACAATGCCGCGCCGCAAAACATGCGTAACGTACTCATGGGTACTATCCTCCTTTCGATGACGTTCGCCGGTCGCCGCCTGCGGAACGCAGGGCACCACGGCCTCAAACGCGCGCAGACCATGGGCAGGTGCGCAACGCGGTTGCAATGCGACGTTCGCCAACGGCGGCATGCGTGCGCGACCGGAACGAATCGAATCGTCAACGGCAGCCAATGCCGCTGTGCGCCACCAACCACGGGAGGGGAAATGGATCACGAAAGCCTGCAGTACCAATTGCAGCGGCTCGACGTTGGCATGGTCTGGCTGGACAAGGAGAACCACGTCACCGGCTTCAACGACCTCGCCTGGCAGTTGCTGGCGCGCGCCAGCGAGCAGACCCTCGGCGTGCCGCGCGACCAGTTGATGGGCATCGACCTGCTCAAGCTGCATCCGCCCAAAAGCCGCGACAAGCTCGAACTGCTGCTCGGCGGCGAAGACCCGAAGAAAGCGGGCGCATGCCCGGTGCCATCGCCGCCGCCGGTGACGATGATGATCAACATCCCCGACCGCGTGCTGCTGCTGAAGGTGTCGAAGATGATCGGCACCGATGGCGGCATCGTCGGCACGTGCATGATCTATTACGACCTGACCGAGTTCACCACCCTGCCCGCCGAACACGACGTCGGCAACGAAGCCCAGTTGCCGCTGCGGCGCCTGAACAAGATCCCCGTGTACCGCGCCAACCGTCTCGTGCTGATCGACCTGGAGGACACGCTGCGGCTGGAATCCAACGATCACTACACCTGGATCGTCACCGCATCGGAACGCTACCTGAGCAACCTGTCGCTGAGCGACCTGGAGGAACGCCTCGATCCCGAGGTGTTCTTCCGCTGCCATCGCAGCCACATCGTCAACCTGACCCACGTGCGCGAGATCGAGCGCGACGGCGAAACCATGTTCATCGTGTTCGACCGCCCGGAACTGACCCGCATCCCGGTCAGCCGTTCGCACACGCGCACGCTGCGCGACATCGTCGGCCTGTGAGGCCACCCGTGAGGAACACGACATGAATTCGGCACAGGAATGGCGCATCCTGCTGCACGCGCTGCGCGATCTTCGCGCCGCGGCCAGCGCCGATGCCGCGCTGGTCACGCTGGTGCGCACCCACGGCTCCACCTTCCGCCGCGCCGGCACGCGCATGCTGGTGCACGCCGACAGCCGCGTGGTCTGCGAACTTTCCGGCGGTTGCCCGCAGCGCGACATCGTGCTGCGCTCGCAGGAATCGATCGCCGACGGCACGCCGCAAACCGTGGCCTACAACGCCGAATCCGGCATGGACGTGCTGCTGGAAATGGGCTGCGGCGGAGAGCTCGAAGTGCTGATCGAACCGTTGCTCGACCCCGCATCGACCGCCTTCGCCAAGCCGCTGCTGGCCTGCATCGAGAACCGCCGCCACGTGTGGCTGGCGACATGGTTCGGCCGCGACGGCAGGCCCGCGCCGACGCGGCATTTGATCTGGAACGCGGACGGCGTCGTCCACGACGAATTCGACGATGCGGTACTGGCGCGTGCGGTCGCCGCCGTGGTCGAACGCGATGGCCTCAGTCACGCGCTGACGCTGCGCCTGCCCGCGCTCGGTTGCGAAGCCGAAGTGCTGGTCGAACCGGTGTCGCCGCCGCATGCGCTGGCGATCATCGGCACCAACGCCGCGGCCAAGGCCTTCGTGCCGGTGATCGACCTGCTCGGCTGGCAGCTCACCCTGGTCGATTCCGATCCGCGCCGACTCGCCGCGGAACAACTCGCGCCCGGCGTGCGCGCGATCTGCGCCGGGCCGGCGCGCGTGCGCGAGCTGCTGCCGCTGGACGCGGACAGCTCGGTGCTGGTGATGACCCACAACGTCGAGCAGGACATTGCCTACCTGGCCGCGCTGCGCGATTCATCGGCCGTGTACATCGGCGCGCTCGGTTCGCGCGAACGCGCCGAACGCATGCGCGATGATGGCGGCTACTCGAGTGCGCGGCGCCTGCATGCACCGGCCGGACTCGATGTGGGCTCGGAAACGCCGACCGAAATCGCGATGTCGGTGGTCGCGGAAATCCTGATGGCACTCAATCGTCGCGGTGGTGGCCCGCTGTATTCGCTCGGCGGCACCATCCACGGCTGACGGACGGCAACGCCATTTGCTAAGTTAGGCGGGTCCCGCGTCAAGCGAACGGAAGGTGTGCCATGCAGCTTCAGATCAACGGCAAGACCTGCGAGGTCGCGGCGGATGCCGATACGCCCCTGTTGTGGGTAATCCGCGACGACCTCGGCCTGACCGGCACCAAATACGGCTGCGGCCTGGCCCAATGCGGTGCCTGCACCGTGCTGGTGGACGGCGTGGCGGTGCGTTCCTGCGTCACCCCGGTCGCGGGCATGGCGGGCAAGCACATCACCACGATCGAAGCGATCGAGGAAGACGCCGTCGGCAAGCGCGTCGTCGCGGCCTGGATCAAGCACCAGGTGCCGCAATGCGGCTACTGCCAGTCGGGGCAAGTGCTGGCGGCGACCGCGCTGCTCAAGCGCAACGCGCATCCGAACGATGCGCAGATCGCCGCGGCGATGGTCAACCTGTGCCGCTGCGGCACCTACAACGCGATCAGCGCCGCCGTGCACGACGTGGCCGGCCCCGCGGGAGGTGCGGCATGAACCAGCTCGCGGACAAATCCATCGAAGACGAAATTCTCCCGAGCGGGGAGCCGGTCAACGTTTCCCGGCGCCGTTTCCTGCTGGCCTCGGCCGGCACCGCGAGCGGCGCCTTCGTCCTCGGCCTCGGCCTGCCGCTCGGCACCGCGCGCGCGCAGGCGATCACCGCGGCACAGAACCTGCGCGGCACCAAGGTGCCGGCTTTCCTCGAAATCCGCCCGGACAACAGCATCCGCCTGCAAAGCCCGTTCATCGAAGGCGGGCAAGGCACGTTCACCGCGATGGCGCAGCTCGTCGGCGAAGAACTCGATGCCGATCCGTCGACGTTCATCGTCGAGAGCGCCCCGCCCGGCGACACCTATGCAGTGATGGACGGCGGCCTGCGCATCACCGGCGGCAGCATGTCGGTGCGTTTCGGCTATGCGCCGATGCGTCGCCTCGGCGCACTGGCGCGGACGATGCTGCTGCAGGCCGGCGCGCAGCGTTTGCGCGTGCCAGTGAGCGAACTCACGACGCAGCCGGGCAAGGTCGTGCATGCGGCCTCGAACCGCTCGCTCAGCTACGGCGAACTGGCGCCGCACGCGATGGACTTGCCGATCCCCGATCCGACCAAGGTCAAGCTCAGGGACCCAAAGCAGTTCCGCTGGATCGGCAAGCCGGTGCAGCGCCTCGATGCCTACGAAAAATCCACCGGCAAGGCGGTCTACAGCATCGACGTGCAGGTTGACGGCATGTTGCACGCCGCCGTGCAACACGCGCCGCGCTTGGGCATGACGCCCGGCACGATCCGCAACGAAGCGCAGCTCAAGGCGATGAAAGGCGTGCACTCGGTGCATCGCCTGCCCGGCGCCGTCGCGGTCGTCGCCGAGCGCTGGTGGCACGCCAAGCGCGCGGCGGAAGCGGCGCAAGTCGATTGGCAGGAAGCAGCCGCGGATTCGCCGCTGCGCACGATGCCCGCCGATTTCTCCACCGCGGCGTTCCGCGACAAACTCGTCAACAGCACCGGCGCCGGCGAGACCGCGGAAACCGCCGGCGACGTCGCCAACGCGCTGAAGAACGCGCACACCCGGGTCAGCGCGACCTACCACAGCCAGCACGTCCACCACGCGCAACTGGAACCGCCGTCTGCGCTGGCGAAGTTCAACCCGGACGGCACGCTCGAAATCTGGCTGCCGAACCAGGCGCCGGACATGTTCCTCGCCGACATCGCCAGGCATGCGGACATCGATCCGTCGAAAGTCATCCTGCACTCGCCGCTGCTCGGCGGTTTCTTCGGCCGTCATTTCCTGTACGACCAGGGCAATCCGTATCCGCAGGCGATCCAGCTGGCGAAGGAAACCAGGCGCCCGATCAAGCTGATCTGGAGCCGCGAGGAAGAATTCCTGCGCGACCCGATGCGACCGATGGCCGTGGTCCATTTCCGCGCCGGACTGGACGCGAACGGCATGCCCGTCGCCATCGAAGCGGTCAGCGCGACCGAAGGGCCGGCCGAAGGCATCGCCAACAAGCGCGGCCCCAAGCTCGACGACACCGCGCTCGAAGGCCTGACCGGCAAGGCGTATGCGATCCCGAACCGGCGCATCGCCCAGTTGTACTCGAAGACACCGGTGACGCTCAGCTACTGGCGCTCGGTCGGCAATTCGATGAACGATTTCCTGTACGAATCCTTCCTCGACGAACTCGCCGACAAGGGTGGGCACGATCCCTACGAATTGCGCATGAAGCTGCTGCAAGGCAACGCGCGGTTGGGCAAATTGCTGCAAGCGGTCGGCGAATTGTCCGGCGGCTGGAAGCGCGGCCCGTTCACCGCCGCCGACGGCACCCGCCGCGCGCGCGGCGTGGCGATGGCCTCGCCGTTCGGCTCGCATGCGGCGGCGATCGCGGAAGTGTCGATCGAGCATGGCCGGGTCAAGGTCCACGACGTGTGGGAAGCGATCGATCCGGGCAGCGTGGTCAATCCTGCGCTGGTCGAGGCCCAGGTCAACAGCGCCGCGGCGCTCGGGCTGTCGCAGGTGTTGCTGGAAGAAGCCGTGTACGAGGACGGCAAGCCGGTCGCGCGCAATTACGACATGTATCCGATCCTGCCGCCGCAACGCATGGCGCGCGTGCACGTGCGCATCATCGAAAGCGGCGAATCCATGGGCGGCATCGGCGAACCGCCGCTGCCGGCAGTGCCGCCGGCGGTGGCGAACGCGGTTTCGCACCTGACCGGCCAGCGCGTCCGCAGCATGCCGCTGTCGCGTTACGACTTCAAAGCCTGAGCCGCACGCGACCGTGATGATGAAAACCCGCACGAAACGAATCCTCGCCGCGCTGTTGGCGGTCTGCGTCATCGTCGTTGTCGGCGTGACCGCAGTGGCGACGCACACGCCGGCTTCAGCATTCGATGGCGTGGCCGGCAACGCAACGCCATCGCCCGACCAACTCAGGCGCGGCGAATACGTCGCCCGCCTCGGCGATTGCGTCGCCTGCCACAGCACGGCGGACGGCAAGCCCTTCGCCGGCGGCCTGGAAATGGCCACGCCGCTGGGTTCGATCTTCGCCACCAACATCACCCCCGATGCGGGAACCGGCATCGGCCAATACACGCTGGCGGATTTCGACCGCGCGCTGCGCCATGGCGTCGCCAGGGACGGGCACCGGCTGTATCCGGCGATGCCGTATCCGTCCTACGCCAAGCTCGGCGACGACGACGTGCGTGCGCTCTATGCGTGGTTCATGCACGACGTGCAACCGGTGCGCCAGGCGAACACGCCGAGCGGGATTTCCTGGCCGTTGAACCTGCGCTGGCCGCTGGCGCTGTGGAGCGTGGCCTTCACCGAAGCGGGCACGTACCGGCCGAAGGCGTCCGCCGACGCGCTCTGGAACCGCGGCGCGTATCTGGTCCAGGGTCCCGGCCATTGCGGCAGTTGCCACACGCCGCGCGGCATGGCGATGAACGAAAAGGCGCTGAACGACAACAGTCCGCGCTATCTGTCCGGCGCCCTGCTCGATGGCTGGCTCGCGCCGAGCCTGCGCGCGGATGCGAACACCGGCCTCGGCCGCTGGAGCGAGGACGACATCCGCCAGTTCCTGAAAACCGGGCGCAACGGCCACGCCGTCGTGTTCGGTTCGATGGTCGATGCGTTCAACAATTCGACCCAGTACATGAGCGACGACGACCTCAAGGCGATCGCGCATTACCTCAAGTCGCTGCCGGGCGATGCGCGGCGCGATGGCGCGCCGTGGCAATACGCGGCAGTGGACGACACCCAGGCGGACGCGCCCGGCGCGCAAATCTTCGCCGCGCGTTGCAGCTTCTGCCATGGCGCGGACGGACGCGGACAGGCGCCGTGGATTCCGCCGCTGGCCGGCAGCGCCGCCTCGCTGGCGAAGGAGAATGCTTCGAGCATCAACGCCGCCTTGAACGGTTCGGCACGCGTGGTCGCCGCCGGCATTCCCGACGCCTACCGCATGCCGCCGTTCCGCAACCAGCTCGGCGACCAGGAAATCGCCGACGTGCTGAGCTTCGTCCGCACCTCCTGGGGCAACCACGGCGGCGCGGTGAAGCCGGAAGAAGTGACGGCGCTGCGCGACAAGACCAACCCGGCCAGCAGCAACGTCATCGTCCTGCAGATGCGTTGAGCCTGCCGTGCGCACCGTGGTGATCGTGCTGGCGGCAGGCCGCAGCGAACGCTTCCTCGCCTCCGGCGGCGGCACGCACAAGCTCGACGCGTTGTTGTGCGGCAAGCCGGTGCTGCAGCACGTGCTTGACGCCGTGGCCGCATCAAGACTGGACTGCCATCTCGTCCGCCCCGCGGGCGGCACCGCGGGCATGGGCGATTCGATTGCGCTCGGCGTGCGCGCCACGGCCGATGCCGATGGCTGGCTGATCCTGCCCGGCGACTTGCCGCTGGTGCGCGCCTCGTCGCTGCGGCGCGTGGCGCAAGCGCTGGCCGAAACCGCGAATCACGTCGTCGTCCCGCATTACCAGGGACAACGCGGGCATCCGGTCGGTTTTCGCAAGGAATGTTTCGACGGCTTGACCCAGTTGTCCGGCGACACCGGTGCCGCCGCGCTGGTGCATGCCCGGCGCGAACAAGGCAACGCGCTGGATTTGCCGCTCGACGACCCCGGCACCTGCTTCGACATGGACACGCTCGACGACCTGCGCGCAGCGCAACGATTGCTGCAGGAGCAGGCTCACACCGCCACGTCGTGACGATGGCGATGCGGCTCATCCCCGCCATGCCCGTGGTGCGGACCATCATCGTGGGAACAGGCCACCCACGCGCTGTCGCCGTCGAGGTAGCGCTCCTTCTTCCACACCGGCAAGCGATGCTTGACCTCGTCGATGATGTAGCGGCACGCGGCGAAGGCTTCGCCGCGATGGCCGGACGCAACGCCGACCCAAACCGCCATGTCGCCGACCTTCAGATCGCCGCTGCGATGCACGCAGCGCGCATCGGCGATACCGAATCTCCCGATTGCTTCGGCGACGATGCGCTCGCCTTCGCGCAACGCGAGTTCCACATAGACCTGGTATTCGAGGCCATCGACCGCGCGGCCGTCGTTGTGGTCGCGCACCCAGCCCTCGAAGCAGCAGAAGCCGCCACTGTCGGGACGATGCAACGCGGTGCGCAACGCGATCGCATCGATGGCCTCGGCGGAGACGTCGAAGCGCTTCATCCGCCGGCCACCGGGGAAATGAACACGATGGTGTCGCCCTCGTGCAATGGCCGGCTCCATTCGCTGAATTCCGCGTTGACCGCCGCGCGCAGCACCTGCCGCGGCAGCTGGAACCCGTGGTGCGCGCGCAATTCCTCGTACAACTCCGCGATCGAGCCGGCAGCCGTGCTCCACTGTTCTTCGCCGGTCTTCGCCTGCTCGCGAAACTGCGCGTAGTACTCCAGGTTGACCGTGATCATGCGTGCACCTCCCGGCGTTGCTGCAACTGTCTGAATTCCTCCGGCGTATTGATGTTGTCCAGCGCTTCGCCCGGCGATGGCAGCAGGCGGATGTCCGACTTCAGCAGCGCCTTGCGCGGGCAGTAATGGCCGCCGGCGCAACGCTCGGCCAGCAGCGCATGGCTGCGCGGTTCCCACAGCGCGCACAGCGGTTCCGGCAAGCCATCGAAGCGGCTGGCGAAAGCGGTGGCATCGACGTTCGCATCGCGCTGCGCGAGCAACTCGCGCAACGTCGCCGCATCGAGCAACGGCAAGTCGCAGGCGAGCACCAGCCACGCGGCGTGCGGATACGCATCCTGCGCCGACAGGATGCCGGCGACCGGGCCAACCGCATCGCGGGTATCGACGATCTGCGGCAAACGGGCGCGCAGCGGATCGTCGCGCTGGCTTTCCCGCACCGAGACGAAGGCACGCTCGACCACGCCTTGCAACAGGCGCCATGCGCGTTGCAGCTGCGGCTCGCCGTGGTAAACCAGCGCCGCCTTGTCGCGGCCCATGCGCCTGCTCGCGCCACCGCCGAGCAACAGGCCGTAAACCGGCGCATCCGTGCATGCATTCATGCCGCCACCTGCACGTCGCTCTTGCCGCCGCTTTTCGCCAGCAGGCGGATGTCGGCGATGACGATGGCATGCGACATCGCCTTGCACATGTCGTAAATGGTCAGCGCGGCGATGCAGGCGCCGGTCAACGCTTCCATTTCCACGCCGGTGCGGCCTTCGCAGGAAACGATGCAGTCGATCAGCGCCTCGTCGCCTTCGATGCGGATGGCGACGTCGCATTTGTCGATCGCCAGCGGATGGCACAACGGAATCAGCTGCGGCGTGGACTTGGCGCCCATCACTCCGGCGATCTGGGCGACGGTCAGCACCGCGCCCTTCGGCGTGACGTAGCCGGCGTCGCGCAACGCGGTGGCGACTTCCGGCGGAAACAGCACCCGCGCGCGCGCCTGCGCGGTGCGTCGCGTCGCCGGCTTGCCGCCGACATCGACCATGCGCGGCTGCTGCGCTTCATCGACATGCGACAACGGGGCAATCGAAGGTTTCATCGCATCCTCGTGAGAACCGGCGCGTCAGCCGCCGATATAGTACATCTCGATCTTGCGACCATCGCCGTCGCGCCGGTGCATGGCGCGCTGTTCGCTGTAACGGTCGCCGCGGCCGAGCCAGATGCTGCGCAGGGTTCCGGTCAACGCGCCATCGTCGATGCCAGCGCGCAACAAGCTGCGCAAATCGCTGCCGTGGTTGGCGAACAGGCAGGTATAGAACACGCCTTCGGATGACAGCCGCGCACGGTTGCAGGCACCGCAGAACGGCTGGCTGATCGAGGAGATCGCACCGATCTCGCCAGCGCCATCGACGAAGCGATAGCGCGTGGCGACTTCGCCTGCATGTTTCGCCGGCACCGCGTGCAGCGGCCAGCGCGCATCGATGCGCTCGACGACTTCCGCCGACGGCACCACCGCCTGCGGCGTCCAGTGGTTGCGGTTGCCGACGTCCATGTATTCGATGAAGCGCACGACCACGCCGGTGTGGCGGAAACGCTCGACCAGCGGCAGCACCGAAGCCTCGTTGACGCCGCGCTGGATCACCGCGTTGAGCTTGACGCCCTGCGCAAAACCGGCCGCTTGCGCCGCGTCGATGCCGGCAAGCACGTCGGCCAGTTCGCCGCGACCGCCGCTGATGCGCCTGAACAGTTCCGCATCGAGCGTGTCGAGACTGACGGTGATGCGGTCCAGCCCGGCGTCGCGCAATTCGCGCGCATGTCGCGGCAACAGCACGCCGTTGCTGGTCATCGCGATGTCGTCGATGCCGTCGATGCGGCGCAGGCGCGCGACCAGTTCCGCCAGCTTCGGCCGCAGCAGCGGCTCGCCGCCGGTCAGGCGCAGCTTGCTGACGCCGAGCTGCGCCGCCGCGCGGCATACGCGCTCGATTTCATCGAAGCTCAAGCGTTCGTCATTGCGCAGGAAGGCGTAGTCCTCGCCGTAGGTTTCCGCCGGCATGCAATACGTGCAGCGGAAATTGCAGCGATCCATCACCGAGATGCGCAGGTCGCGCAGCGGCCGGCCGAGCCGGTCGGCGACCGGCGCTTCGACGAAGGCGATGTCGGCGGCTTCGTTCATGCCATCACCAGCGATGCAGCACGACCGCAGCGCCGGCACGCGCAACGGATTGCCCGGGCGGCACTTCGACCACGCCGTCGGTGCCGGCCAAGGAGGTGAAATCGCCGGAATTGCGCGATTCCACCGCCTGCGCCACCCACAAGCGGGACGCATCCTGATGCACGTGCACGGGAATGAAGCAGGTCAGCGCCGGATTGGTTTCGGCGTCGGCAGCCAGCGTCACCCGTTCCGGCAAGGCGGCGCTCAAGCCCATTGCGCGCAACAACGCCGGGCGCGCGTAGCGGATCGCGCATACCAGCGACGACACCGGATTGCCCGGCAACGCGAACACCGCGCGTCCGCCGGGCGCGATGCCGAACCACATCGGTTTGCCGGGACGCTGCGCGATGCGGTGGAACACGCGCCGCACGCCGAGCGCCTCCAGCGCCGCCGGCACCAGGTCGCGCTGGCCCATCGACACGCCGCCGGACAGCAGCAACACGTCGTTTTCGTCGAGCAGCCGCGCGAGCAGTTCGCGCGTGCGTTGCGCATCATCGCCAACGTGGTGCGAGGTCGCGCGATCGAAACCGTGGGCCTGCAATGCGCTCGCCAGCGCGAAATCGTTGGAACGACGAATCTGCCCTTCTTCAAGCACGGCATCGACCGTGGCCAGTTCGTCGCCCGTGGCAATGATCGCAATCGAAGGCACTTTCGCCACTTCGACCTGAGCGACGCCATTGGCCGCCAGCAGTGCCATCGCGGTCGGCCCGATGCGGGCACCCGGGTCGAGCACTTTCGCACCGGCGACGCAGTCGTTGCCGCGGCAATGGATGAATTGATCGCGTTGCGGCGCGACGCCCTCGCGCAGGTGATAGCGCTCGCCCCCGCACCGGGTCTGTTCGACCGGTATCACGCAGTCGCAGCCACGCGGCAACACCGCGCCAGTGGTCACTTCGATGCACGCGTCCGTGTCGTCCAGCACGGCGATCGGCGCGCCCGCCAGTTGCACCCCGACCCGCTTGAACGCGGCGGGCAATGTTTCCCGCCAGCGGATCGCGATGCCGTCCATCATCACCCGATCGAACGGCGGCTGGTCGCGTTCGGCCAGCACCGCCTGCCGCAATATCCGGCCGGCAGCGCGTTGCAAGGGCACGCGCTCGCTGGCGAACGCCGGCATGTGTTCGGCGATCAGGGCTTCGGCGACGGCGACGCTGATCAGTCCGTCCATCGGCCGCTCGCTCGCGACGATGGGCGCTGCGGATGAAGACATTCCAGGCTCGATGTGCATGTCATGTTCGGGCAAGTATGGTGACGCCCCTCGTCAATGACAATCCGCGCCGCAACGCATTTCATCCGCCCAGTGCGGTCGCCTTCACCTGCGCCCATGCCTCCATGCCCGGCTGCAACGCCAACGCATCGCGCGAACGGCGGGTAATCCGCGCCAACAACCGGTTGCTGCCCGCGAGCAGCTGCACTACGCAGTGCGCCGGATGTTCCGCGGCGCCGATGGCAACGACGCGGCACCGCAACTGGTTCAGCGCGCTGCCGGCCTGCGGCGCCAGCGAAAGGGTGACGTCGCGCGCGGCGATGCGGCAGCGCAGCGTCTTTCCGCGCGCCTCGGCATCGCGCGGCAGCCACAAGGTGCCGCCGTCGAACACGAATTCGGCCAGGTGATCACGTGCATCGAAACCGGCAATGCGGCCTTCGATCACCGTGCCTGCCGCCTCCGCCAGCGCCGCAGGCAAGTCCATCCGTGTCAGGGTTTCCTGCAATGCGCCTTGCGCGACAACGCGACCGGCATCGAGCAGCACCAGGTGATCGGCCAGGCGCGCCACCTCGTCGACCGCGTGGCTGACGTAGATCATCGGCAATGCCAAGGTCGAGTGCAGCGTTTCCAGCGCGGCGAGCAATCCGGAACGCGCCACCGCATCCAATGCCGACAGCGGCTCGTCGAACAGCAGCAGTGCCGGGTCGGCCAGCAGTGCGCGCACGATCGCCACGCGCTGGCGTTCGCCGCCGGACAAGGCATCGACGCGGCGCGCGAGCAGGTGGCGCAAGCCGAACACGTCGATCAATCGCTCCCGATCAAGATGCGGTGGCCGGCCAGCGCGGCGATGGCCATAGTCGAGATTGCCTTGCACCGACAGATGCGCGAACAGGCCGGCGTCCTGGAACACGTAACCGATCCGGCGCTTGTGCGAGGGCACGAAAACCCTGCGCGCACTGTCCTGCCATGTCGCGCCATCGAGGCGCAGCGTGCCTTCGACATCGCGGTCAAGCCCGGCGATCGCGCGCAGGCAACTGCTCTTGCCCGCGCCGGACGGGCCGAACAGCGCGGTGATGCCGCGTGCCGGCAATGCCGCGTCGAAAGCGATGTCCAGCGCACCGCGCTTCCAGCGCAGGTTCGCGACCAGGCCTGCGTTCGCCCGCGCCTCAGGCATGCGTGGCTCCGCGCGGGCGCAGGTACGTCATCGCCAGCAGGGCGGCAAACGAAAACACGACCAGCAACAACGACAACACGTGCGCCTGCGCGTATTGCCCCGCTTCAACGTGATCGTAAAGACTCATCGACACCACCCGGGTGCGTCCCGGGATATTGCCGCCGACCATCAGCGCCACGCCGAATTCGCCGATGGTGTGCGCGAAACCGAGCACGATTGCGCTGGCGAATCCCGGCAGCGACAGCGGCAAGGCGACGGTGAAGAAGCGATCCAGCGGACCGGCGCCAAGGCTCGCCGCCACTTCCAACGGGCGCTTGCCCACCGCCTCGAACGCGGCGTGCAACGGCTGCACCACGAACGGCAACGAATACAGCATCGACGCAGCGACCAGTCCGCGGAACGAAAACGGCAACGAGGCGACGTGCAGCATCGTCGTCAGTTTGCCGATCCAGCCTTGCGGCCCCATCAGTACCAACAGATAGAATCCGAGCACGGTCGGCGGCAATACCAGTGGCAGCGCGACCAGCGCCGCCACCGGCCGGCGCCAGCGCGATGGCGTGTGCGCCAGCCACCACGCCAACGGCGTGCCGAGCAGCAACAGCGCCGCAGTGACGACTGCGGCCAAGCGCAGCGTCAGCGCGAACGCATCGACATCCTGTGCGGGCAACGCAAGCCTCCGTTTCGATTCAATGCGGAGGCATCGACTTCGGCAAGGCGAATCCATAGCGCGCCAGGGTCGCGCGTGCCTGCCGGCCCTGCACGTACTGCGCGAAATCCTTCGCCAGCGCATTGCCCTCGCCGTGCCTGGTCAGCACGAAGCTCTGCAACAGCGGTTCGTATGCCGCTTGCGGAACCGCGGCGTAACTGCCCTTGGCCATGCTCGGGTCCAGCGCCAGCGATTCGGCGATGATGCCGACTTGCGCATTGCCGGTGCCGGCGAATTGCGCGGTCTGCGCGATGTTGTCGCCGAAAACCAGCCGCGGCTGCAGCTGATCCCAGATTCCCGCCGCGCGCAGTGCCTGCTCGGCGCGCTTGCCGTAGGGCGCATGCTCCGGATTGGCGATCGCGATGCGCCCGTATTTTTCTTGCGCCAGGTCGGCCACCTTCACCCCGCGCATGTCCAGGCTCGCGCTCCACAGCACGATGTGGCCGATCGCATACGCCACCGGTGCACCGCCGGCCTTGCCTTCGTCGGCCAACTGCTTCGGGTAATCGCTGTCGGCGGAGAAGAACAGGTCGAACGGCGCGTCCTGTTCGATCTGCGTGGTCAACTTGCCGGACGAGCCATAGACCACATCGACCGCGGCGGCGGGATGCTCGTGTTTGTACGCGGCGACGACATTGTCCAGCGCGTAATGCAGGTCGGCGGCGGCGGCGATGGTCAGCTTTGCGCTGCCGTCCTGCGCCTGCACCGTCGACGCGGCGAACAACATCGAACCCGACAACAGCAGCATGCAAGCGATCATTCGGCGAATCATGGCGTCCTCCCGGTTTCCCGATATGTCGGTTTGGAAACATCGTACAACCGCGAATGTGCCCGCAGGTGACAAGCGCGCCTGTCGCGATCATTCTTTGGGCTCGACCATCCCCGCCGACCGACGGAGAACAGTGCATGGCCAAGCCATCCCCACGCGAACAGATCAGGTTGCGGGTGACCTTCAGCCCGGACGTCGCGCTCGGCCCGGGCAAGGCCGACCTGCTCGAAGGCATCCGCGACACCGGCTCGATTTCCGCCGCCGGCCGGCGCATGAAAATGAGCTACAGGCGCGCCTGGGAGCTGATCGACGCAATGAACCGCAGCTTCAAGCAGCCGGTGGTCAGCACCAGCAAGGGCGGCAGCGGCGGCGGCGGCGGCGAGCTGACCGCGATGGGCGAGGACGTGCTGGAACTGTACCGGCGCATGCAGGATGCCTGCGCCTGCGCCGCGCGCGACGAACTGGCCGCGTTGCGCCGGCGCCTGCGCTAGTAGCCGGCCGCGCATCAGAAGCTGATCCGGAACTTCGCGTACAGCGTGCGCCCCGGTTCCGGCAGGCCCCAGGCCAGTTCGTAGTTTTCGTCCAGCAGGTTGCGTCCGCCAACATCCACCTCGATGTCGTCGCGCAGGCGAATCTGCGCCTGCAGGTTCAGCAGCAGGTAGCGCCCGGTTTCGACGTAGCCGCCGCTGGTCACGTCACTCCAGCGGTCGTTGGCGTACTCCAGGTTCGGCGTAAGCGAGAAGCGCTCGACCGGCGTCCACGTCGCGTACAGGAAGGCCTGATGCTTCGGCGTGCCGACCGGGCGCAGGCCCGGCTGCAATGCGTCATCGATCTGGCGATGCAGCCAGGTGTAGTTGCCGCCGAGCGTGAAGTGCTCGCCGAGCCGCGTGTCGGCACCGAACTCGGCGCCGTAGTACTTGCCGTCGCCAACGTTCTGCGACTGCGTCAGTTGCGGCGAGGCCTGCACCACCACGGTCTGGATCATGTCCGAAACATCGGAATAGAACAGCGAGGCGGTCAGCTTCGTGTCCTCGGAAAACGCGCGATCCCACGACAGCTCGTAGTTGGTGCCGCGCTCCGGCCCGAGGTCGGGGTTCGGCACCGCGGTGCCGAAGCGGGTACTGAAGCGCTCGAACACGGTCGGAAAACGCGTGCGCGAGGACACGCTCGCGCTCAGCGACGCATCCTCGGCATAGCGCCAACGCACCGAGCCCTGGCCGTTGAAGGCATGGCTGCCGCCGGTCGGATACTCGAACAGGCCCTGCGTGGCGTTGTATTCCTGCGCCAGGCCGATGCGGTTGCTGTCGTAGCTGGCGCCGACGACCAGATCGACGTCATCGCCGGCGTGCCAAGTGTCCTCGGCGGCCAGCGACAGGGTTTCCTCGCGGGTGTGCTGCATCGGCTCGGTCGAGCTCATCGTCGGATTGGTCGGGCGGTTGATGTTGTATTCGGTGTGCTTGTCGATGCGGTAGTTCAGCGACAGGCGCAAATCGTTGTTCTCGGACAGGCCGAAACCGGCCTCGACGCTGCCGCCGGCGCCGGTGTCGGCGTAGATGCTCTGGAAGCGGCCGTTGAGCGACTGCGTGGTGTAGGTCGCATCGTCGTAGGCGTACAGCGCGTTGTCGAACTTGTTGTAGAACACGCGGGTCTTGACGTAACCACGCTCGCCGAAACTCGTGTTGGACAGGAAATACAGGTTGTCGATGTCCCACCACGGCCAGTCCCAGTAACTGTTGGGCGGATTCGGCGGGTCGTTGTAGACGTTCAGCGGCGCGCCTTTCTTGCCGTCCTGCTTGGTGTAGTTGAGCGTGTATTCGTCGGTGTCGTTCGGGGTGAAGCCGAACTTGACGTTGACCCGCGAATCGCGGTTGAACGAACGATCGCGGTCGCCGCCGGCCTGGATGCCGGTCGGGCGGAAATCGTCCGACAAATCCCATTGGTCGCGATCGAGATAGCTGATGCTGGCCTGCGCATAGAACTTGTCCTGGCGCGTGCCGACCATCGCATAGCCGTTCCATGCGTTGTAATCGGCGTTGCGGCCCAGATCGACGCCGGTCTGCAATTCCGCCTCGAACGGCTTGGTCGGCTTGCGCGTGACCAGATTGATCGCGCCACCCAGCGCGCCCGGTCCGTCAATCACCGACGCGTAGCCTTTCTGGATCTGGATTTCGGCCACGTCCGCGGTCAGGAAGCGACTGAAGTCGATGCGATTGTCCGCCGGCAGGTAGATGCGCACGCCATCGATCGACAGCGGCACCTCCCAGCGATCGAACCCGCGCACGAAGATGTTGTGCTCGTTGCGCCGGCTGTTGGTATCGAGCGTGGCCATCACCCCCGGCACCAGCTTGACCGCCTGATCCAGGGTGTCCGCATTGATCAGGCGGATCTCGTCGAGGCTGACCGCGCTGTCGGCCTGCGACTTGCCGATGCGTTCGCCCTTGACCTCGAGCCGGCCGAGCGTGAACACGCCATCGCGGGGGTTTTTAGGATCGTCGCCGTCCCCCTCCGCGGCCAACGCAGCCGGTGCGATGGCCAGCGCCAATACAACTGCAATCGATATTTTCGATTGGATACAACGCATGGCAAATCCTCCCTCTCCAGTGGAACTGCTGGTGCGTGGTGTGCGTGCTGATTGCGCAGGAATCCCTCTTTTCCGGCGGTTATGCGGTGCTGCACAAATATCCGCACCGATATATCCATGCGAATACATCGAATATCCCGGCGTCAATCCGCGTTGCGCGAAACGACGCCTTCCCGTCGCGAAATGCCGGCTTCGCCGCGCCTACAGCGAAGCGACCCAATCGATCAACGCCTGGCGTTGGTCCGCATGCAGGCGTTCGTAGCGTTGCCGCGACGCATCCGCTTCGCCGCCGTGCCATTCGATCGCCTCGTCGATGCCGCGCGCGCGGCCATCGTGCAACAGCCGTACCGGACGGCCGGTGGCGAAGGACAGGTTGAGTCCCCACAGCGGCGCGGTGCGCCACGCGCTGTGCACGATGCGGCCATCGACGCTGCGATCGGCCAGCCCGGCCCCCATGTCGTGCAATAGCAAGTCGGTGTAAGCCTCGATTTGCCGCTCGCCGCCATCCGTCGCGGAATCGATGCGCAAGCGCGGCGCATGGCACGCGCTGCAACCGGTTTGAGCGAACAACTGCTCGCCCGCGCGCGCAGCGACGAGCCGCCGCACCGCGTCGTCGGTGCGGCCAACCGCTTCGAGGCGCTGGAACGCGACCACCGCATCGAGCAATTCCGGTTCGACTTCGGGATCGCCACCGTTCGGTGCAGTCTTGCAAGCGCGCGCATCGGCACCGCAATCGATGTCCGGAACCGTCGCGGTGGTCATGCCCATTTCACGCGAAAAAGCCACGCCGATCTGGTCGGCCACGCCTGGTTCGGTCGCTTGCCAGCCGAAGCGCCCGATGCGATGGCCCCCTTCCGCATCGAGCCATGCGATGCGTCCGCGCGCGCCGTCGCCGGCACGCGCCTGCGCTTGCGCCAGTTCGGCCAGTTGCGCTTCCGGCACCTGTTCGAGCAAGCCATCGCCCTGCACTGCCGGCGGCATGCGCGGCATCAGCACCAGATCGGGCGACAGCGAGATCCCGTCGGACGGTGCGACGTGATACGTGGGCACGCGCAACGCGAACCGCGAACCGTCCGCGCGTTGCCCGGCGATCTCGCGGTAATCGATCGTCACGCCGGCTTCCGGCGACAAGCCCGCGTTCGCCGACGTGTTGACGATGTAGCCGAAGCGCGAAGTGCCGCGCACGACGCGGCCGTCAGGCTGCATCGTGCCGACTTGCATCACCAGATCCTGCGGCGCAACACCGGCATCGAGCGGGCCATTGCCACGCCGGCGGCTGTTGTGGCAGGCATCGCACGAAGACGAATTGAACAAAGGCCCGAGTCCGTCGCGGCGACCCGCCGGCCGATTCGCCTCGACCCATTGCGTGTTGAACACCGCATAGCCCAAGTCGAAGCCGCGCGCCTCTTCGGTGCTCAATTCGCGCCACGCTTGCGGCGAGCGATCCGCGTTGCGCCCGGTCACGCCGAGCACCGCGGCAGCCGCCGCGAGCATCAGCCCGACCAGGCCGCGCATCACTTGCCCGGTGGCGCGGCGGTGATGGCGATGCCGACGTCCGCGTCGGTGCCACCGCTGAATTGCAGCACCAGATCGCGCCCGGCATGCAGGTCGAACTCGACGACCTTGTGGATCGCCATGCAGCCGCGCTGGCCCTGGAAATCGCGCGACGGCACCACGACACCGGCATCGACCACGTCGATCCAGTGGCCGCTGTTGATCGCGACCCGGTACAGGCCGTCCTTCGGCACGCGGAACGTCAGCAGGCCCGCGTTCGCGCCGTCGTCAAGCATTGGCTTGCCCGGTTTCGCTGGCAGCTCCACGTCCTTCTGCGGCGACAGGTGCGCGAGGTAGTGCCGGTCGAGTTCGATCCGCGCCGGCGTTTTGGCGCTGGTCGCGGCATTCGTCGCAGTCGCGTCCGCCGTCATCAGCGACAATTCGCGCGACACGTCCCAAGTGAAGGCGCTGCACCCGGTCGCGGGCGTTTCCGCAGCGGATGCGGCTGGATGCGCCGCGAAGGACACGACCAGCGCGCACGCCAGCATTCCGGCAAAACGGCTCATGCGGCCTCCATCGATCCAATATGTTCGACGGACTATATCGGAGCCGGCGATGCTTGGATATCGTGCACTGCAGCGATTGCTTCGCCGCCGCAGCGGCAAGCAAACCGACTGGGAGCTATGCAGCGTGGCGATGTGCGGCAACACCAGGTCCGCCATGGTTCGGCCATATCCGCCGAGAATTCGGGATACGTGCCAATGACCTATCCATGTTGGATGACAATGGTCTTGCTCATGCTGAAATCGTGCATCGCCGCCAGCCCCTTCTCCCGGCCATGCCCGCTCTTTCCGGTACCGCCAAACGGCAACTCGATGCCGGCACCGGCGCCGTAGCAATTGACGAAGAACTGTCCGCTGTGCACTTTGCGCGCCAGCCGCAACTGCCGCCCGCCATCGCGCGTCCATACCGCGGCAATCAGGCCATAGTCCGTATCGTTGGCCAGCAATGCGGCATCTTCCTCATCTTCGAATGGCAACACCGACAGCACCGGGCCAAATACTTCTTCGCGGGCCAACTCGCTGTAGCGCGGTACCGGCCCAAACAGCGTCGGCGTCACGTAGAAACCGCCTGCATTCGCACATGAATCGACAGTGCCACGCGACAGCACCGGTATCCCCGCCGCCTCGGCCCGCGACACAAACGCCTGCACGCGGGCCTGCTGCCGTGCGGAAATCAGGGGACCGCAAGCATGGTCGTCATCGGGCGCACCCGCCGTCACCTTGGCGAAGGCGTCCGCAAGCCTCGGCACCAGTTCCTCGTATACGCTGCGTTCGACCAAGACACGGCTGCCTGCAGAACAAGTCTGGCCGCTGTTTTGCACGATGGCACGGATGATTGCCGGAACCGCCAGATCAAGATCGGCGTCCGCGAAGACAATGTGCGGCGATTTCCCGCCGAGTTCCAATGTGCAGGTAATGAAGTGGTCGGCGCACAACTTCTGGATGATCTGCCCGACTTCCGGCGAACCGGTGAACGACATGAAGTCGATGCCGCGATGCGAAGCCAACGCAGCTCCCGTGCCGGCACCGCGCCCGGTCACGACATTGATGGCTCCCGGGGGAAACCCCGCCTCGTTCGACAACTCGGCCAGATACAACGCACTGGCGCAGGCGTCTTCGGCCGGCTTGAGCACCGTCGCGTTGCCGACGGCGAGCGACGGGGCAAGCGTCCGCCCGAACATCTGCGCCGGGTAATTCCAGGGCAGGATATGGCCGGTCACGCCGTAGGGTTCGTGAATTGTCGCCACCAGAAAACCATTCTGGTATGGAATGGTCTCGCCGTGCAGCTTGTCGGCAGCGGCGCCGTAGAACTCGAAATAGCGTACAAGCGCGGCTATGTCGGCCGCAGCCACGCTGCGTGGCTTGCCGGTATCACGCGACTCCAGTGCGGAAATCTCCTCGGCACGCGTCGCGACGAGTGCGGCGAAGCGAGACAACATCCGTCCGCGTTCAACTGCAGAGGTGCGCCCCCAGTCGCCCGTGTCGTAGGCCGCACGAGCGGCCTTGACCGCGCGGTCGACGTCTTCGACATCACTATCGGCAATGCTGCCAATGCCAGCGCCCGTCGCCGGATCGATTACCGGCAATGTAGCCGCACTGTTGGCAGGTACCCACGTGCCGGCAATGAAGTTGCAGTTAGGACTCATGGATCGCTCCCGAAACATTTGGAATACAACCTGTGGGGCAGCCAAGCGGGATTCCCGCGAAACCGGAATAGGGGCAAGTGGACACGAGATTCACCTGCAGAAAGCTCATTGTCCCGCGTCGGCCAGCAAACGACGCGCGGCTTCAAATACGGGCAGGTCCAGCATTTGCCCGTCAAGCGCGGTGGCGGCGCCTGCGGACGCCGCCTCTGCGGCGAGCACGCGGCGCGCCCATTCGATCAATTCCGTGCTGGGCCGGAACGCCGCATTGACCACGGCGACCTGTGCCGGATGAATGCAAAGCTTGCCGCCAAAACCGAGCGCACGCGCACGCGCGGCGGCCGCATGCACAGGCGCAGCATCACGGAATTCGGTGGTCACGCTGTCAATCGGGCGCGCCAACCCTCCTACACGCGACGCGATGGCCAGCCGCAGGCGCACGCTGTCCAATGCATCCTCGTCCAGCACGCCCACATCAAGACAGAAATCGATCGCGCCAAACACCAACGCCGCGACGCCGGAATGGCCCGCCATGGCTTCGCAATGCGCAAGGCCACGCGCGCTTTCTATCAGAGGCAGCAACGGGATCCCCGGGCAACGCAGGGACACTTCGGCCAACTGGTCCGGCGACTCCGCCTTGGACACGATGATTCCTGCCACGCCCGGCGTATTTGCAACCGCAAGATCCTGCTCATGCCCGCAATCGTTGAAGCCGTTGATGCGCAAAAGCACCGGTCGCGCAGGCGACAGCCAGTCTGCAATCGCGCGCCTGGCTGCGGCCTTATCGGCCGCCGCAACGGCGTCTTCCAAATCAAGGATCACCGCACCCGCACCGCTTTGCATCGCCTTGTCGAATCGCTCAGGTCGATGTCCCGGTACGAACAGGAACGAATGCGCGCGATGCAAATCAATCATCTTCAGTCCCCGTGATCGAGGTCGACGGAATTGGCCCCAGTGCATCGGCGGGAAATCCCAACTCGAGCAACAGGGATTGGGTGTGTTCACCCACCTCCGGTACCGGCCGCATCGGCGCCCGCATCACGTCAGGCACTCCCGGCGCCTTCAGTGCCGGCATCGGCCCAACGGGAGTCGCCACCTCGCTCCATCGGTCGCGCGCCGCCAATTGCGGATGGCGCCAGACATCGCTCATCTGGTTGACCCGCCCGTTGGCGATGCGCGCCGCATCCAGCCGTTCGATGAACTGCTCGGCGGTCAATGACCGCAATACCTCGCGCAGGACCGGCTGCAGTTCGTCGCGCGCGACCGAACGCAGCGCGTTCGACGCGAAGCGCGGATCCTGCGCCAGTTCCGCTCGCTGCAACACCCGCTCGCAGAACACGACCCACTCGCGCTCGTTCTGGATGCCGATGAAAACCGATTTGCCGTCGCCTGTCTCGAACGGCCCATACGGATAGATCGTCGCGTGGAAGGCGCCGGTGCGCGGCGGCGCGGCCGCATCGTCCAGCGAGTAATACAGGGGATACCCCATCCACTCGACCATCGCTTCAAGCATCGACACGTCGATCCGGCAGCCCTGCCCGGTGCGCGTACGCCGAAGCAGCGCCGCGAGGATGTTGCTGTAGGCATACATGCCCGCGGCGATGTCGGCGATGGAACACCCGGCCTTGACCATTTCCTCCGGCGTTCCCGTGACCGACAGGAATCCGGACTCGGCCTGGATCAGCAGGTCGTAGGCCTTGCGGTCGCGGTACGGTCCATCGGCACCGTAGCCGGAGATGTCGCAGACGATCAACCCCGGGTGCGCATCCTTCAACTGCGCGTAGGACAGGCCCATGCGCTCGGCGGCGCCGGGCGCAAGGTTCTGGACCAGCACGTCGGCCCTGGCCAGCAAGGCCTGCAGGATCGCGTCCGCGCCATCGGCCTTCAGGTCCAGGGCCATGCTTTCCTTGGAACGGTTGCTCCATACGAAGTGCGAGGCCATGCCGCGTGCGCGCGCGTCGTAAGCGCGGGCAAAGTCGCCGACGCCGGGGCGTTCCAGCTTGATGACCCGCGCGCCCAGTTCCGCCAACTGCCGCGTGCAGAACGGGGCGGCAATCGCGTGCTCCAGGCTGACCACGGTTATCCCTTCCAGGGGAAGCATGTTCGGTGTCGGCGTCATCGCTCAGATTCCGGGCAGGCCAACCTCGACGCGCGCTATCTCGATCTTGCCGGTGCGCTGGTGCGCGGCAATGTTCGGATTGGACGTCCGCGCGGTGCAGCAGAACAGCGTCTTGCCGTCTTCGCCCGCCAACGCCACGGCAAAACAGCCCTGCGAGGTGTGCACTTCGTCCAGCACCTTGCCGCCTTCAGCCAGGCGCACCACGCGGTTGTGGTTCGGATCGGTGACCCAGATGGCGTCTTCGGCATCGACGCAGGTGCCGTCGGGGCGGATCGGCACGCCATTCGGACCCAGCGCCGACATGTCGGCCCACACGCGCCGATTGACCAGCATGCCACCGGCGTCCACGTCGAACGCGGTCAGGCAGGAACCGCATGTTTCGGCGATCACCAGCGTGCCGTCGGACAGGCGCACCGTGCCATTGGGGAAGCGCAATCCTTGCGCGACTTCGTGGACGCTGCCATCCGGGTCGACGCGGGCAATCTCGGCGGTCGGCGGATTGGCGTCCGGGCCGAACAGCGGGTCGGCATTCGGGTCGGCGGCCAGTTCGGCGTAGAAATCGAAACCGAAGTTGCCCACCCAGGCCACACCATCCGGATCGACGCGCATTTCATTGGTCGCGCCGCGGGAAATGCCCGACACGTCGGCGTGTTCGCTCAACGAGCCATCCGTTTCCAGGCGCAGGATCTTGTGGTCCAACATCGAGACGATCAGCAAGCGCCCGTCGGGCAGCCAGCCCAGACCGGAAGGCTGCTGCGGAATCTTCGCCACCACCTCGGCCTGCCAGTCCTGCGTGTCGAAGCGCAGCACCTCGAACGCGTAGAAGTCGCTGACGTAGACCTTGCCATCGGGACCCTGACCGGGACCTTCGCCGAACTTCATGTTTTCGTAAACGATTTTTGCGGTTTTCATAACGTTGAGCGCGAACGCTTCTCCTGTTGCGGTTGCATGATGGTTTTCATGGAGCGATGCCGTTCCGGACGCGGTGTGGCGGTACCGGGTCATTCGTACACTTCTTCCAGCACCTTGTTCGGCGGGATGCGCTTGATGCACATCGCGAAGAACGCGGCCGCCACTTCCGCGATCAGGCACCAGATCATCAGCGTCCCGTTGAAGCCGGCATTGGCCAGCAGCCACGGGCCGGTGGCGGCGGCGACGACGAAACCCACCCATTCCGAGCCGGCAACGAGGTTTGCGCCGGTGCCGCGGACGCGGGTCGGGAACACTTCGGCCGCGAAGCCCACCGCCGAGGTGATGTGTCCCAGGGTGAAGAAATAGAACAGGCTGTAGAACACCGTGAGCATCAGCCAGCTGCTGCCGTAGTACGCCAGCAACGCGCCCGAGATTCCGCCCAGCACCAGGAAAAGCGCGGAGATTTCACGGCGCCCGAAACGTTCGCCCAGATACGCCGCCAGCAGGTAGCCGAAGGCCGCCATGCCGGTGGCGATGGCCGACGACGAGAACACGCCCGACAGCGGAATGCCGAAATGCTGGTAGACGGTGGGCAGGTAGCTGATGATGCCGGCGATGCCGAACGCATAGCAGAAGTGCCACAGCGCAATGCAGACCGAAGCGCGGCGCAACCCCGGCCCGAACAGTTGCGAGAAACGCCCCTGTTGCAACGCGCGGCCGGCAAGTTCCTTCATGCGTTCGGCCTGGAAGCGTTCCGTGTCCTCGACGCCGCGACGCGCCCAGATCATCAGAACCACTGGCAGCACGCCGCAAGCAAACAGCACGCGCCAACCGAAGCGGTCGAGAATGGCCATCGCCATCAACGCGCCAAGGAAAAAGCCAAGCGGGTAACCGATCTGGGCAATGCCGATCAAACGGCCACGCACACGTGCCGGGGCTTCTTCGGCCACCATCACCTGCCCGGCCATCCACTCGGTCGAAGCACCGATCTGGGTAATCGCACGACCCAGCAGCAGGACAAGGAAGCCAGGCGCCGCGGCAGTGACCAGACTGCCCAGGATCGAAGCGAGCAGACACGCCTGATAGATCGGCTTGCGTCCGATGCGGTCCATCAGCGGCCCGGCAACGAAGGTGGACAACGCCCCCACCGTATACAGGCCGGTGTAGATCAATGCGATCTGGCCATCGGTAAGGCCCAGGTCTTTCTGTATCAGCGGGTAGGCGAAGTTGAACAGGCTGCCATCGGCATTGACCAGCAACCAACCCAGCAATGACAGCACGACCACGCGCCAGGTGCGGCCGGGAACGCCATTCAGCCCCAACAGCGCCACCAGCCCGCCGCCGCCGGCGGCAGGCATCCTGTCCGCTGCAAATACCGTCTTCTTTGTTTCGTTCATTTCCATACCCCTCCCAGGGTGTCTGGATGTGTCGTTGAATGGATGGACGCCTTTCCGGACGCCCGCTTCGAGGTGGGGTGGTTATGTGCCCGCATTGCCCCGCTCGGGGAATTCCGCTGGCGGCGGCGTACGACCGAGCAGCAGGTCGGCTGCCTTTTCGGCAATCATCATCGTGGGGATCTGGGTGTTGCCCGATGGCATCGCCGGCATCACCGACGCGTCGACCACGCGCAAGCCAGGCACGCCGACGACACGCAATTGCGGATCGACAACCGCATTGGGGTCGCCTGCCCGGCCCATGCGACAGGTTCCCATCAGGTGCCATGCGGTACCGCCGCGACGCCGCGCGAACGTCAGCAGGTCGTCGTCGCTCTTGATGTCTTCGCCGGGGTACTCGTCGCGGACGATGTAGGGCCGCAAAGCATCGCCATGCAGCAGCGACCGGGTAAGGCGCAACGCATCCACGATGACCCTCTGATCGTCTTCGTGCGCCATGTAGTTCGGCTGCACGACCGGAAAATCTTCCGGATTGGACGACGCCAGCGCCACCGATCCCGTGCTTCTGGGCCGCAGGTTGTAGAACCCCAGCGTCATTCCGGGGAAGTCGTCCAGCAATCCGGCGACGCCTTCCTTGTAACTGCCCGGCGAAAAGTGGAACTGCAGGTTGTTGCGCACCTGCGACGGGTCGGACTTCATGAAGGTGTAGGCAACCGACGGACTGATCGCCAGCAAGCTGGGGCGGCCAAGCGTCCATTTGGCGATTTCGCCCAGCAACTTCAATCCGCGGGCGCTCTGATTGAGCGTGTCCGTGCCACGTACGCGGCACACGGAACGCAGCATGTGGTGGTCTTGCAGGTTGCGTCCCACCGCCTCGATCGCACGGCGCACGCGAATGCCGTGGTCGTTGAGGTGCGCCGCCGGCCCCAGGCCTGACAGCATCAGCAGCTTGGGGGTATTGGCCGCACCGGCCGCGACCACCACCTCGCGCCGCGCCCTGACCCGCCGCGGCGTGGCATCGCCGCTGCAGCGATAATCGACGCCAACCACTTGCGCGCCTTCAAACACCAGCCCGGTTGCGCAAGCGTCAGTACGAATTTCAAGGTTGCGGCGGCCACGCGCCTCACGCAGGAAAGTCTGCGCAGCACCGCGGCGGCGGCCCTTGTGGATCCAGCGCTGGTAATACCCCGCGCCTTCCTGGCGCACGGCGTTGTAGTCCACGCCGCGTGGCGCACCGTGGGCATGCGCGCTTTCGATGAAGGCATCGCACAACGTGTGGCGCCATTGCGGATCGGTGATCGGCATCGGCCCATCGACGCCGCGGTAACGCGGATCGGCGTTGCCAATGCGGCGTTCGCTGCGTTTGAAATAAGGCAACACCTCGGCATACGACCAGCCGGTGTTGCCCATTTCGGCCCAGCCGTCATAGTCCTCGGCCTGGCCGCGGACGCAATTGAATCCATTGATCGAACTGGAACCGCCCAAGGTACGCCCGCCGGTGGTCGGGATCCGCCGGCCATCGGTATTCGCGTTGGGTTCGGTCTTGATCTGCCAGGTCCATTTCGGGTCGTACGCCAGCTTGATGAAACCCGCCGGAACATGGATGAAAAGATTGCGATCCGGCGGTCCGGCCTCCAGCAGACAGACCGTCGTGCGGCCATCGGCCGTCAAGCGATTGGCAAGCACGCAACCCGCCGCGCCCGCGCCGACGATGACGAAATCGAAAGTGTCGATGGAAATATCTGACTGACCCATGGCTGCATCTGGTTCCGTAAGTGGAGGGGGCGATCAGAAGACCCGCAGCAATCTCAGCTGCACGCGGCTCTGTTCGCGCAATCCATTCTCGACCGAAAGATCGCGTCCGCCCTGGACCACAAGTTGGGTTTTCGGATTCAACCAGCGGTTGTAGCCCAGCAGGATCGAGAACTCGCCGGACTTGTCGTCCTGATCCACGTCGTCGATGCGATCCTCGCCGCCGGTGACCTTGCGCAAGCGGATGTTGAATTCGTCGGTGGGTGTTGCGATGTAGCGTGCAGTGGCCTCCCAGTCCCAGGAAGCGGACTGCATGCGCGTCGCGCCGCCAGGCATGTCATCGTTCTCGCCGGCGGCCATCACGTCCCACGACGCTTCGAACACAAGATGCTTGCCGACGCCCTTCGACGCGCCCATCTGATAGTCGGCTTTCCACCGGTTCTCGCCCACGTTGAGCGGGCGATTGCGGTCGTAGCTGCCTGCCGGCACCCACAGGTAACCGGTCATGCCCAGATAGGTGTGCGTTTCAGGGTTGTTGACCACCCACAGGCTGCTGGCGAGGATCGGATCCCCCATGCCGCTGGTGCTGCCTTCCGCGCCGATCGAACCGCCGGCATTCAGGTGCGCATACGGCAACAGCAACTGGATGTTGTAGGTCAGCCCGCCGACTTCGCCAAACCGAGCCACGCGCAGCAACGCAGTGTCGGCAGAGAATCGGACACTGTCGTCCACCAGCCTGCCGTTCTGATACAGCCGGTCGCTTTCGCTATGAGTGAGATAGACGAAGCCGACCACCGTACCCGGCGGCGGCGGCACGTAATCACCGGGGTCCACAGTTATGGCAGCGGCGTGGGCACTGACCAGGGCCAGTGGCAAGACGGACGAAGTACGAATGAAACCAAACAAGCTGGAACGAATCCGGCGCATATCCCCTCCCAAGGATGTGGCCGTTGCCGAATTGGCGACGGTGGATGCATTCTGTTCAACCCGTTGCCTTAGCGGAATTAGAATTTCGAGTAGCCCACCTTCGCCGAATGCGAAGGCAAAAAACACTTCAACCCTCGCACCTGCCGCCCACCCAATACTGCGTGGCAACGCAATTCCAGAGCTGACCCATCGTGCTTCCAGACACCACTTCGCTCGCCTTGTTTGTGAATGCCGTCGACCTCGGCAGCATCTCCAAAGCCGCCGAGATTTCGCATATCGCGTTGGCCGCCGCCAGTCGCCGCATCGGCCTGCTGGAACATCATTACGGCGTTCGATTGCTTAACCGGACCTCCCGTGGAGTGGAGCCGACTGCCGCAGGCCGCGCCGCTTTATTGCAGGCGCGGCAGATGCTCAACCTGATGCAGAAGCTGGATGCCGACCTGAGCGACTACGCCAATGGCGTGCAAGGCCACATCCGTATCCACGCCAATATGTCGGCGCTCGCCCAGTTCCTGGCCGATGACTTCGTCTCGTTCGCGATCTCGCATCCGCATGTAAAACTTGATCTGGAGGAGCGCCTGAGCATCGAAATTGCCGAATCCATCCGTGATGGCAGCGCCGACATCGGCGTGGTGGTTGAAGGTGATGCCTACGACGACCTGACTCGGCTGGAGTATCGCGAGGACGACCTGGTTGTGATTACGCCCAACGGCTTCCCTCTTAGCCGGCGCACGGTCGAATTCGCGGATCTGCTGCGCTTCGACTTCGTGTCGCTGGAAAGCGGCACCGCGCTGACCCGACGATTGCTGCTGGAGGCAATGTCAAGGGGACGCACACTGCGTCTGCGCGTGCAAGTGCGCAGCTTCGAAGCGGTCTGCCGCATGGTCGAAGCCGGATTGGGCGTGGCAGTGTTGCCGCAGAGCGTGGTACGCAGCTATGTCCGCGAAAAGCGCATTCGCACGCTGCAACTGCAAGACCCTTGGGCGCATCGGAAAATACACCTGTGTGTCAAGAGCCTCGATGCGCTGCCACAAATCGCTCGCGACATGGTCAATCACCTGATCAGCCGCAGTCGCTGACCCTTATTTCGGGTATCGATGGTCGGGCGGCGCATGCAACGGCTCTCAAGTGGCTCCCACAAATCCGTGATAGATGTCGGCCATCAG
Source organism: Lysobacterales bacterium (assembly GCA_015655355.1). Lineage (GTDB taxonomy): Bacteria > Pseudomonadota > Gammaproteobacteria > Xanthomonadales > Xanthomonadaceae > Pseudoxanthomonas_A. Next base: position 9,452 of record JAATFG010000069.1, on the reverse strand, counting down.
GATCATGTGCGGCACCTTGCAAAACCGGGATGCCGATTCCGCATGTATCGCCGCGCGCGACTGCGGTTTCAGGCGCTACTTCGCATGCGTGCGCCGCGCGCCGGCGCGTGACTTCCCCGGCCTGGCCGACCGACCGCCCAGGCCGGCGAACAGCGCTTGCCCGTCCGGCACGCCCAGGCCCGTGCATGCGTTCCAGCCCGCGCCCGCCGCATAGCCGATCTTGCCGCCGTTGCGGTTATTGTCGCCGCGGGTGATTTCGCGCAGCCATGTACCGTGCGCATACAATTTCGACAGGAAGAAACCGACCGGCTTGGCCGCCCGTTCGTTGACCAGCGCCGCCAAGCCCGCCCACAACGGCGCCACCGCGCTGGTGCCGCCGATCACCTGGTTTTCGCCGGCGACGACGATGCGATAGCCCGAATCCGGTGCAGCGTTGCCGGCGACGTCCGGCACGCCGCGGCGCTGCTTGCCATCGTTCACGCTCGGTGGCAGCTTCGTATCCCGCTGGAAGTTCGGCACGGCGAACACATCGCTGATGCCGCCGCCATCGCCGCTGACGCCGTCGTTCCAGACCGACTCGCTGGTGATCGCATCGTTGGCCACGTCGATGACGGTGCCGCCGCAGCCGATCGCCCACGGGCTCGACGCCGGGAAGTCGACGTGCGCGTGGCCATCATCGACGCCGTCGGTGGCGAGGTTGTCGCCGGAAGCGACGAAGACCGACACGCCGAGCGCAGCGGCGTCCTGCAATGCTCCGTTCATCGAGTCCAGCGCCTGTTGCGTCCACGCCGATTCGACCGCGCCCCAACTGATCGACACCACGCTCGGCTTGTTGGCCGCATCGTGCACCGCGTGGCTGATCGCATCGACGAAGCCGGCATCGGTGTTCGCCGCGAAATACACCGCGATCGCCGCGCCCGGCGCCACGCCGCCGCAGACCTGGATGTCCAGCGCGACTTCGCCGTTGGCGCCGTCGTCGGGCCTGGGCTTGTTCCTGCCGCCATCGACCGGCACGGCGACGATCTTCGGCGGCGTCAGTCCCATCGCCTTGAACGCGGTCCTGGTGTCGCTGGCGTTGAACCCGCCGCCAAGTTCGATCAACGCGATGCATTGCCCCGCGCCGGTGGCGGACGCCGGAAAACCATACAGCGCGGCCACCGCATTGGGCAGATGCGGCGAAGCGCTGGCCGCGTGCGGATGGACGATGAAATGCGGCTGGGCGATGGGCCGCGCGTCCAGCCCGAGCACGGATTCGACGATGCCATGCAGGTGCCGCGGCAGGCTCGGCGCCCCGCAACAGGCGTGGAAGGTTTTTCCGCCCTCGCGATAGCGCGCCAGTTCGACGCCGAAGGCCGCCTGCATCCGCGCCGCGGAGCCGCCGAGGCGAATGCGCCGCCGCTCCGGTTCGACCGCGACGATGTCGAGCTGGTGTTCCCTGGCGAAGGCGCGTACCTGCTTGATGTCGCCGGCGTGCTGCAGCTTGCGCTTCGACTTGAGATCGCGGCGCGCATTGCCGCACGCGATCCAGCCGGCGGGGCGGCGCTTGCGCGGCTTGAGGTAGAGGCTGATCTCGATGCGCTGGCGCGACGGCACTTTGCCGAGATGCTGCGCGGACGCCGCCGGCGCGGCGCGCAGGCTGGGGGGAAATTCGCGACGGGTCTGGACGGCCATGGGCAATCTCCGCAATTTCGCAAGTGCGCGCACTGTAACGCGGCGCAAATGAAAATCCCGGCAACGCCACGCCAGGAAACCCACGAACCAAAAAGGCCGTGGCCACCGGCAATGCCGGCGACCACGGCCCTCGTTCCATCACGCCATCCGGATCAGAACGTGGAGCGGAGCACGATCTCGTAACGGCGATCGTTGAGGAAGATGCTGCGGGTGTACAGGTTCCAGTCGATGGTGCCGTTGGTGTAGGTCGTCGGCCCCATCAACACCTTGGTGGTGGTGTTGGTGATGTTGTTGGCCTGCAAGCCGACCTGCACGCTCTTGTTGACGTGGTAGAACACCGAGCCGTCCAACTGGCCGGACGCCGCGCTCCACATCGGCAAGTAGGTGTCGCCGGAATCTTCGCTGGTGATCAGGTAGCGGCTGCGCCACGACCACGCCAGACGCGCCGACCAATTGCTGTGTTCGTACATCGCGGTCAGGTTGTAGTTGTGCGGCGACAGGCCGGCCATCGGCAGCGGCGGGTTGGTGACGGTGTCGTCCGCAGTGGCCGAACCGTTGGGATGGTTCGGATCCTGGGAGGTAGTGCCGGCGACCTTGGTACTTTGCAGGAAGGTGTAGTTGGCCTGCACGCCCAAGCCGCTCCACGCGCCCGGCAGGAAATCGAAGAACTGCGAGTAGCCAACCTCGAAGCCCTTGACCGTGCCATTGCCGGCGTTGACCGGGCCGGTCACGGCGACGTTCTGGCCATCGATCACTTCATTGCTGGTTTCCGTATTGATGTAGTCGTGGATGTCCTTGTAGAACAGCGTGGTGTACAGCTCGCCGCTCTTGGAGAAATACCATTCCAGCGCGGTGTCGAACTGGCTGGCGGTCATCGGCTTCAGGTTTGCATTGCCGCCGGTGACGGCGGTGAAGCCGGCGAAGCTCGCCTCCTGCCCGCCCGCCTCGCTCCACGCCGTGCCGATGATCGTGTACGAATTGAGCTGGGAAATGTTCGGGCGGGTCATCGCCTTGGACGCGGCGAAGCGCCACTGCAACGTATTGGTGAACTTGTAGCGCAGGTTCAAGCTCGGCAACACGTCGTTGTAATCGCTCTTGCCGCTGGTCGGCACCACCGCGCCGGTGAACAGCGCCATCTGCGCGTCCGAAATCGTGCTGGAATCGCCGGTGATGGCCGCAGCCGTCGGATAGGTGATCGAACCGTTGGCCTCGTCCTGGGTATGGATCAGGCGCACGCCGACGTTGCCATCGAAGCTGTCGTCCGGGCTGCCGAAATACAGCGTGGCGTAGGCCGCTTCGGTCTTTTCGTCCATGTTGTTGCTGTACATGCCCACGCTCGTGGCCGGGCTGTCGCACACGCCGGCCGGCGTGCCTTGCGCGCACCAGCCGCCGCCGCCGGGCAGTTCCAGCGCGTACAACTGCTGGATCGCCTTGTAGTAATTCTTTACCAGTGCGTTGCTGGCGAAGTACAACGTGCTCGGCAGGTTCGCGCCGCGGTAGAAGTTCGACATGTTGTACTGCTCGTACATCGACGACGGGATGTTCGGCAGCCAGTCGAGACTGCTCGGGCCGGTGTAGCCACCTGACCACACCTGGCTGATCGGACCCCAGTTGTAGTTGCTGCTGAAGTTGTTGCTGTGCGCATCGCGGTCGGTGCCGCGCACGCCGAACTTGAAGGTCTGCAACCAGCCGCCGTCGAAGCTGTATTCCCAATCCAGGCGCAGCGCGCGCTCGATGCCGTAGTCGTATTCCAGGTGGTCCATCGCCGCGCCGAGGTAGTAGTTCGACGGATCGGCCAGGCTGTTCGGATTGGTGGTGATGACGCTGCCCTTGTCCGGCGTGTATTGGTAGGCCGGATTGCCCAGGGTCATGCTCGGCACGCTGCCGGACAGGTTGACGTCGCCCGGCGGCATGTAGAACTGGTTGTAGACCGAGAAATCGAGCGTGTTGCTGGTCGACTTCACGAACTGGAAGTCACCGCTCATTTTCCAGTGATCGCTGAGGTTGAACTTGAAACCGCTCGACCAGTCGGTGGTGGTCGTGTACTGCGTGTTCATGCGGTTGTCGGCGTAGTAGTTGGCGCCATGGAGCGGCGTGCCATCCGAGTAATCGCCGTGGTTGAGCGTCGGTGCGGCCCCAGGAGGACCGCCCTGCCAAGAGTAGGCCGCCATGTCGCCATCTTGGTAGACGCCGTTGTCGTCGTAGGTGAAGTCGGTGCCCGGCACCGACGCCATGTCGTAATACTGGCCTTCGTTGTTCTGCACCTCGTGCTCGTTCCACTGCAGGCTGTAGGTGGAGCGGAACACGGTCGAGTAGATTTCGAGATCGTCGGTCGGACGCCACTGGAATGCGCCGTACAAGCCCAGGCGCTTGCGCTGCATGTCCATTTCCTGCCAGTTGATGCCGCCCGTGATGGCGACCGTGCCGTTCTGGCCGGCGAGGGACGTCGGTTCGTACGGGCCAGCGCCAAGATTGTCGCTGGGTTCAAGCAAGTACGGGTTGGTCTGGATGCCGTCGTCGCGCGTGGCCAGTTCCGAATAGGCTGCGTCGAACAGGAAGCCGAAGTCGCCGGCGCTGTCGCTGTGCCAGCGATCGCTCCACAGCACCGAGGCTTCGGGCTTGCCCTTCTTGGCCATGTCGCCTTCGTTCCAGCCGATCGACGCCGCGGTGGTTTGGCCTTGCGAATCGAACGGCATGCGCGTGCGCAGGTTGACCGTGCCGCCGATGCCGCCTTCGATCAGTTCCGCCGACGGGTTCTTGTACACGTCGACGCCGGCCATCAACTCGGCCGGCACGTCTTCGAAGCCGAGCGCGCGGCCATTGTTCGCGGAGAAGCTGTCGCGGCCGTTCAATTCGCTGGCCACGTAGGTCAGGCCGCGGATCAACACGCCGCTGCCTTCGGCGGACGGATGGTCCGGATCGTCGTCGGCGAGGAAGTGGTCGACGGTCACGCCGCTGATGCGCTGCAGGGTTTCGGTGACGCTGCGGTCGGGCAGCGCGTTGATGTCGGTGGCAGTGACCGAATCGACGATCTGCGAAGCATTCTGCTTCAGCGATTGCGCCGACTCCAGGCTCGCGCGCATGCCGGTGACCGTGACGGTGCCGAGGTTCTGCGCCTCCTGGTTGTTGGCTCTCTGGCCCTGTTCGCCCGACTGCGCATCGGCGCCCGCCGCCTGGCTGGTCGCCGCTTGCGCCGGCTGGGCCTGACCCGTAACCTCCTGCGCATGCAGCGTTGCCTGCGCGCACGTCAGGGCCAGGCCCAATGCGATGGCGCTGGCCAGACGCGTGGCCGCCGGCTTCGACGAATCGGCGCGGCGCAGCCGTTGCGGCCGCGCATGAATCTTGTCGCTCATGGTGGAACCCCCTCTCTCGTTGTTAGCGCTATCTAATTTCAGTCTGCGAAACGGTCTGTGCCGCGGGCGCATCTTAAACGCGCACGAGATTGCAACACGCACCAATGCGCATCCGACTTTGGTCGGCATCCGACCAACGGGGTCGTTTTGCAACGCGGCGTGACTTCCTGCCGCGCAACCGGTAAATCACCCACCTGCGCCGCCTGTACACCGCCATGCCTTGTCAGTCCGGCGCATTTCCTGCACCATTTTTGATAGCGCTAACACTGCAGTCTTCGGAAACGCCCCAAATGAGTCTTGTCGTTGGTCTTGATGTCGGCACCCAGAGCGTGAAGCTCGTCGCCTATGATCCTTCCAGCCGTCGCGTGCTGGCCACGCACGGCCACGCACTGGAGCTGATCGCCCACGATGACGGCGGCCGCGAGCAGCGTCCCGAATGGTGGATCGACGCGATCCGCGCCTGCTTCGCCAGGCTCGACCCGGCGCTGCGCGCGCGCGTCGCGGCGATCGGCGTGTCCGGCCAGCAGCACGGCTTCGTGCCGCTGGACGCCGCCGGCAAGGCGCTGGCGCCGGCGAAACTCTGGAACGACACCAGCACCCAGGCCGAATGCGACGAAATCATGGACGCGGTCGGCGGCGCGGCGCGGGCGATCCGGCTCGCCGGCAATCCGATCCTGGCCGGCTACACCGCGTCCAAGCTGCCATGGACGCGCAAGCACCGCCCCGAAGCGTATGCGCGCCTGGCCAGCATCATGCTGCCGCACGACTACGTGAACTTCTGGCTCAGCGGCGAGAAGTGGATGGAACACGGCGACGCCTCCGGCACCGGCTGGCTCGACGTGCGCACGCGCCAGTGGTCGCGGGAAATGCTCGCGGCCACCGACGCGCAGCACGACATCGCCGCGTGGCTGCCGCCGCTGGTCGCCGCCGACGCGAGTTTCCCGATCGCCGCGACCACCGCCGAGGAACTCGGCCTGCCGCGCAACGTGCGCATCTCCGCCGGTGGCGGCGACAACATGATGGCCGCGGTCGGCACCGGCAACGTCGCCCCCGGCATGCTGAGCCTGAGCCTCGGCACCTCCGGCACGCTGTTCGCGTATTCGGACGTACCGGTGGTCGACGACGCCGGCGGCTGGGCCGCGTTCTGCTCGTCCACCGGCGGCTGGCTGCCGCTGATCTGCACGATGAACTGCACCGTCGCCACCGAAACCGTCGCGCGCACCTTCGGCTTCAGCGCGAAGGATGGCGATGCGATCCTCGCCGGCACCGCGCCCGGCGCCGGCGGTCTGACGATGCTGCCGTTCTACAACGGCGAACGCACCCCGGACCTGCCACATGCGCGCGCCAGCTGGCACGGCATCGACCTGGACAACTTCAACCGCGCCAACGCCTATCGCGCGGCGATGGAAGGCGCGACCTACGCGATCCGCTACGGCTACGACCTGCTGTGCGCGGCGGGCATGCGCTTCGACGCGATCCGCCTGACCGGCGGCGGCGGCAACAGCGCGACATGGCGGCAGATGGTCGCCGACGTGTTCGGCCTGCCGGTGGAAGTGCCGCAGCAGGCCGAAGGCGCCGCCCTCGGCGCCGCGCTGCAGGCCCTGTGGGCGCTGGAAAAGGCCAGCGGCGCCAGCGCGGACCTGGGCGCGATCGCGCGCGAACACGTGCAGCTCGATCCCGCCCTGGCGGCCACGCCGGAGGCACGATCGGTAGCGGCCTACCAATCGCCGTACCGCAAATTCCTGCGCCATCTGGACGATGCGAAACGACTTTACGCGGAGCATCCGCCAGCGCGCGGCTGATCCATCCCCCTCCACCCTCACACACGTCAACCACAGGATTCGCACATGAGCATCAAGCAATTCATCGGCGCCAAGGAATACTTCCCGGGCATCGGCCAGATCAAGTTCGAGGGCGTCGGCTCGGACAACCCGCTGGCGTTCAAGCACTACGACGCCAACAAGGTCATCGGCGGCAAGACCATGGCCGAGCACCTGCGCTTCGCCACCTGCTACTGGCACACCTTCAACAACGCCGGCCATGACCCGTTCGGCCCGGGCACGCGCAGGTTCCCGTGGGACGGCGCCTCGCCGCTGCAGGCGGCCGAGCACAAGGTCGATGCCGCGTTCGAATTCATCAGCAAGCTCGGCACCCCGTACTGGTGCTTCCACGACGTCGACATCGCCCCGGACAGCGACGACATCGACGAATACGAGAAGAACCTCAAGCACATCGTCGCGCTGGCGAAAGAACGCCAGGCCGCCACCGGCATCAAGCTGCTGTGGGGCACCGCCAACCTGTTCTCGCACCCGCGCTACATGAACGGCGCTTCGACCAACCCGGACTTCGCCGTCGTCGCCCGCGCCGCGGTGCAGGTCAGGAACGTGCTCGACGCCACCGTCGAGCTCGGCGGCGAACACTACGTGTTCTGGGGCGGCCGCGAAGGCTACGCGACCCTGCACAACACCGACATGAAGCGCGAGGTCGAACACTTCGCCCGCTTCCTCGCCGCCGCGCGCGACTACGGCCGCAGCATCGGCCTGAAGGGCTACTTCTTCATCGAACCCAAGCCGATGGAGCCGATGAAGCACCAGTACGACTTCGACAGCGCCACCGTCGCCGGCTTCCTGCTCAAGCACGGCCTGGAAAAGGACTTCAAGCTCAACATCGAAGCCAACCACGCCACCCTCGCCGGCCACACCTTCGAGCACGACCTGCAGGTCGCCGCCGACCACGGCCTGCTCGGCAGCATCGACGCCAACCGCGGCAACGCGCAAAACGGCTGGGACACCGACCAGTTCCCGACCGACCTGTACGACACCATCGGCGCCATGCTGGTCGTGCTGCGCCAGGGCGGGCTCGCCGGCGGCCTCAACTTCGACGCCAAGCCGCGCCGCGAATCGACCGACATGGAAGACCTGTTCATCGCCCACATCGGCGGCATGGACGCGTTCGCGCACGGCCTCGAAGTCGCCCATGCGCTGCTCAACGATTCGCCGTGGGAACGGTGGCGCAAGCAGCGCTACGCCAGCTTCGACACCGGCGCCGGCAAGGACTTCGAGGACGGCAAGCTGTCGCTGACCGACCTGACCGCGATGGCCACATCGATCGGCGAACCGCGGCAGGCCTCGGGCAAGCAGGAACGCTACGAGAACCTGATCAACCAGTACCTCGTCCGCGCCTAAAGTCATGCCGCAAAAAACGCGGTGCCGTGGCAAAGTCCACGGTACCGCGTTGCAAGAACACGCTGGGGAGAGGACTTCATGCACGGCATCACCAACGACAAGAACACGGCCAGCGGCATCGCCGGCCACGCCGAGAACACCGGCTTCATCATCCTGATCAGCTGCGTCGCCACCATCGGCGGCTTCCTGTTCGGCTTCGACAGCGGCGTGATCAACGGCACCGTCGAAGGCCTGAAACACGCCTTCAGTTCCGACGCGGCCGTCACCGGCTTCAACGTCGCTTCGATCCTGCTCGGTTGCGCGGTCGGCGCGTGGTTCGCCGGCACCCTCGCCGACCGCTACGGCCGGCGCACGATGCAATTGTGGGCGGCCGCATTCTTCCTCGTTTCCGCGTTCGGCGCGGGGGCTTCGCATTCCTCGCCGGAGTTCATCCTGTTCCGCGTGATCGGCGGCCTCGCCGTCGGCGCAGCCAGCGTGATGTCGCCGGCGTACATCGCCGAAGTCGCGCCGGCGCACTACCGCGGGCGCCTGGCGACCTTGCAACAGATCGCGATCATCGCCGGCCTGTTCGCCTCGTTCCTGAGCAATTACCTGCTGGCGAAAGTCGCCAGCTCGTCGCTGTCGCCGCTGTGGGGCGGCTACGCGGCGTGGCGCTGGATGTTCTGGATGATGCTGGTGCCGGCGGCGGTGTTCGGCCTGTCGCTGCTGCTGATCCCGGAAAGCCCGCGCTTCCTGGTCGCGCGCGGCAAGCGCGCACGCGCGCGCACGGTGCTGGAAAAACTCTACGGCGCCGACACCGGCGCGGCCAAGCTTGCCGACATCGAAACCTCGCTGGCCGGCGAACACCAGCCGCGCCTGTCCGACCTGCTCGATGCCTCGCGCCGGGTGCGCCCGATCGTGTGGATCGGCATCGGCCTGGCGATGTTCCAGCAACTGGTCGGCATCAACGTGGTGTTCTACTACGGCGCGGTGCTGTGGCAGGCGGTCGGTTTTTCCGAAAGCGATTCGCTGCTGATCAACGTGATTTCCGGCGCGCTGAGCATCGGCGCGTGCCTGCTGACGATCGCGATGATCGACCGGATCGGGCGCAAGCCGATCCTGTGGATCGGTTCGCTGGGCATGGCGATCACGCTTGGCCTGGTCGCGATCGCCTTCGCCAGCGGCAGCCTCGTCGACGGCAAGCTGCAACTCTCGCCGCACATGGGCATGCTCGCGCTGATCGCGGCGAACGCCTACGTGATCT